>JAYVJH010000025.1:0-5440 GCA_043769455.1 Runella sp.
ACATTTTGTAGGTCAATCGAAATAGTTTTTTCGAGCAAATCTTGGGCTTTGCCCTCATTGGCAAACGACTGCAACACAAGCACAAGTGCAAGAACAGATTGTGTCAGCGTAGTTTTCATGATTTTAAGCAATAATGCTTGATGGCGTAGTAATTTTTGCATGGTTTTTAAGGGTTTGTTTTAAAAAATTTGTACTAAAAAAAAGCGATTACTCACAACCCTTGCCAGATACCAAAATACTTGTACCTTTTATTTCGTATGTTGCGTTGAGCGAGCGAGCAATTATGTCTAATTTATCGAAAAGTGGCATTTCCTCCAAATGCCCCGTCAGGGTGCATCTTCCAAGGGTTTCGTGGTCTAAGACCATTTCAATACCATACGTTTTTTCAAGTATTTTGAGGACATCGGCCAATGGTGTATTTTGAAAATTAAAACTGAACGACTCTTTTTTGATGGTTTGTATCACCTCTGGCTTTTCGACAATTCCACTCACAAAGTGAGCCTCTTTCTCAAAATAGGTAACTTTAAGGTTGGGAGTCAAAACCACACCATTGTCTTTTTGCCCTTCAACATCTTTTTCATAAACCGTTACCTTACCCGACAAAACCGCAACCTCTGCCCTTTTTACATCAGGATATGACTTAATACTAAAACTTGTGCCGAGTACTTTTGTGGTTAATTTGCCAGTATAAACAAAAAATGGCCGAGACTCATCTCGCCTCACATCAAAGAACGCTTCGCCTGTTAAGTTCACTTCTCTGATATATTTATCTAACTGATTATAGGTTAGTTGTGTTTCTGGCTTCATCACCACCCTGCTACCATCGGGCAATATTATTTTCAAGTCTTTTGCTGATACATTTTCAAATTTCACCCACCCCGACAGTTCAGCATTGGTTTGGGTATATTTTTGAGTTTTATAATAAACCAAAATACCAAAGAACACCAGCAAAACCGCCGCTGCACGCCAAACATAAGAATGCCAGAAGATTGGCGTTTTTGAGATAACCTCAGAAGATTGAATCCTACGTTTTATTTTTAAATAAACCTCGTTTTCTAATTCAATTTGGTCTGCATCAAGCATTTGACCGATGCCGTCAAGATTTTTTTCAAATGAAAAATACCAACTCTCTACTGCCTCACTTTCTTGGTGGGTAGATTCGTTTTTCAAAAATCGTTTAATTATTTCTTGGTTAAGTATCATTTTTGTAGTGCTTCAAAGACTAAGTGTATTGAGTGGCGACTATCCCCTATGTCAGCAAAAATATTTTTTTGGATACACTACTCCCCAAAAAACAAAGTCAATATTACAGTACTCAAAGTGGTGTAGTTTGTCAAACTGTTTCGTAATATTTTGAGGGCTTTGGATATTTGATTTTCGACTGTTTTTTCTGAAATATCTAGTTTTTCTGAAATGGCTTTTTGGGAAAGCCCGCTTCGTTTCAATAAAAAAACTTCACGGCAGCGTTCAGGAATCGTCAGTAGGGCTTGCTGATAGGCGGCATTTAGCTCGTTAAAAACCACAGTTTCTTCCGTAAAATTACCCCCATTTTCATTTTGAGAAATTGTAGCGATATATTTTTGCAAATGATTATTACTTTTGAACTGAGCCAAGACAAGGTATTTGACAGAAGTATAAAGGTAGCTTTCGATGTTTTCGATTGGTAGATTTTTACGGCGTTCCCACAGCGAAACAAACAACTCTTGAACAACCTCTTCAGATTGTTCTTTATTTTGAAGCCGTTTATAGGCCGAGCCATATAATTTTGAAAAATACCGCCGATATAATATTTCAAAAGCCCGACCATCGCCATCAGCAATGTCTGCAAGTAATTCTTGGTCAGTATCAAAAGGTAGTTTTGTCATTATTGGCACAAAATAAGGCGTTTTTTTTTCAATACCATTATATTTGCTTAATGAAAGAAATCTTAGCCCGTCATGTGCCTGCCGATGCAGTAGCCTATTGTTTTGAACTTTGGCAACGCTGGCAATTCGACTTTATAGTTACCAAAGCCCGAAGTTCTAAACTCGGCGATTTTAGATGGGCGATGGGCAAGCGTGAGAAAATTACGGTCAATGGCAACCTCAATCCCTATAATTTTTTGGTAACATATCTCCACGAAATCGCTCATTTGGAAGTACATCGTGGCTATAAACGCAGGCAACCTGCGCACGGCGAAGCCTGGAA
This sequence comes from Runella sp., assembly GCA_043769455.1. GTDB lineage: Bacteria > Bacteroidota > Bacteroidia > Cytophagales > Spirosomataceae > JAYVJH01. Next base: position 2,188 of record JAYVJH010000025.1, read on the forward strand.
GTCGCAGTTTCAGGCTCTACTGCTGCCTGTCATGGAGTCAAATATTTTTCCAGAAACAATACTTGTACCACTGTTAGACTATGCCAAAAACCCACGGGCATCGTCATCTGCACACCTACCGCTGATGCTGGCATTTAGAGCCATCGACAAGCCTACTATAAACTCTAACCTACTGACGGTAAATGATATAGCCAAAGGTGAGTTGTTTAGATTTAATAATAAAATTTATCTAAAAGGCGAAACCCGCCGTACCCGAATAGTGTGTACCGAGCAAAACACCAGCAAAGGCTTTTTGTTTGTAGCCCATGCTTGGGTAGAGCGGGTGTAAAAAAATTGTTTTTGATTTTTATTTAGACTATTTTTGTCCAAAATATAAATTCCAATAAAAATGAACACGACTGGTTTTAGTACGCAAACCTTTGGCGAGTGGCTACGCAACCAGCGTGAGGCACAGACGATGCCCTTACGCAAAGTAGCCGCCTATTTAGACGTGGACACGAGTATAGTGGCCAAGATGGAAAAAAACCAACGCCCCGCCACCCGCCGCCATCTTGAACTGCTGGCCGAACTCTTTGGTGCTGACTTTGAGACGCTATTGGTACATTATCTTTCAGACAAAGTAGCCTACGACCTCATGCAAGAACACTTCTCTGAAACGATATTGCAAGTAGCCGAACAAAAAATAAAGTACCTACGACAAAAAAGTGTGGTGCAGAAAAATGAGAAATAAAACTCAAAGAAACTGGTCAAAAGAGGAATTTTTGATAGTCCTTAATCTATACTTTAAGCTACCATTTGGAAAAATGCACTCCCGAAATAATGAAGTGATTGAAACAGCGAATCTTATTGACCGAACACCTAATTCCGTTGCTATGCGTTTAGTAACTTTTGCATCAGTTGACCCTTATCATAAAAATAGAGGCATCAAAGGTTTATCAGGTGGAAAACGTCAATGTGAACTCATCTTTAACGAGTTTGTAAACGATAGAGAAAATTTAGTTTTTGAAACAGAGAAAATCATAGCAACCAAAGAATTTACAACTATTGAAAACAAATTCGATATTTTATTGGGTGTCGGTTGGCAGCTAAAACAAGGCGAAGACAAAATTCTTGAATTGAAAACCAGAGTCAATCAGAATTATTTTAGACAAATAGTTTTGAGTAATTACAATTTAAAATGTGCAATTTCTTCAATTGACCTCCCAGAAATTTTAATTGCAGCCCATATTATGCCATGGGCTACAAATCAATCAGAAAGATTAAATCCAGAAAACGGTATTTGTTTAGCTAATCTGTATGAAAAATCCTTTGATGTAGGATATTTCGGAATAAACTCAGACTATAAAATTATTCTTTCCCCTGTGCTTAAATTGAAATCTACAAAAGAGTACTACTATGAAGTTTTCGGTAAATATGAACAACAAACTATTAATTTACCCGAGAAGTATTTACCCAACGTTCAATTTTTAAATTATCACTTGAACGAAATTTTCAAGCATTGATTTGCGAAATATCATCAGCGAAATTCATTATGGATAAATCTAAACGCCTCTAATGGATAAAATCTATTTTCCTCAAAGTCATTACAAATGCCTACTTTTATTCGAGATTCATCTGATCCTCTATGTTCTAATTTTTTTATCAAATACTTTTTTCCCAAAGTAAGACCTGTATAGTCACCCTCTTTGCCTGAGTTCATAAAAATTATACTGTCTTCGTCTATATAAAAAGACACGTTTTCGTGGCGAATCCCATAGAAAGAAAATGTTTTATCTTTAACATCGAGTAGTTCCCAAAAGGTATCACTACTATTCGGCGCGATAACATCACTAAAAGTAGTCAGTGTAATATCTAAATGTGTCATATCTTTAGTATTAAGTTTAAATTATTATGCAAAGTAAACATCAAAAAACATTTAATACAAATAAAAATATCATTTTGTGAATAAAAATATCATAAAAATTTCTATCAATCAGAAAATCAAAGAGTTACGTTTGCAAAAAAAACTCACTCAAAAAGAATTTGCTGAAAAGGTAGGACTCACACGAGCTGCACTTGGACAAATGGAAACCTTTGTTGCCAATCCAACATTGGAATTAGTTATCAGAATTGTTAAAGAGTTTGGTGTAACCTACAATTTTTTAATTGATGCCGACAGTAGTCCCACAGAAGATTCATCAGAAGTTGTGCTTCAAAAAGAAATAGCATTTTTGAAAAAAGAAATAGCACTAAAAGACGAAATATTAGATTATCAAAAGCAACTTATTAAATTATTGAGTAATAATGGTTACACTACTGTATAAAACAAAGATTAGAAAAGATTTTGCAAATACAGTATTTGCAAAAATTACATCAATAAAAAATGGTTGGGATAGATTTGCCGTATATTTAAAGGTGAGTAACACCTCTAAAAAGTATAGTATCGTAAAATACGCACTTGGTAATGCTGTATATCTTTCTGATAAGGTCGTTGATGCTTCAAGTTTGCTTTCAGGCGATAATTTGCGTTTTTTTATTTCACCTTTTTATTCTGATAATCAACGTTTTGCTTATTTATCAACAGAATGGCGGCACGTTGGAGGGAATAATCTTGATATTAGTAGGTTACAGGAATTTGTAAATACAGAATACAGCGACTTATTTAAAATAGAGATTGAAAACTCTGAATTTAGGCTTTTGCAGGTAGCAGAACACATTGAATATGAAGTTAGGAAACCTATTATCGCTCTTCCTCTGGACATATCATATCAAAAAATCCTCTATGGTGCGCCAGGTACTGGCAAATCTACGCAAATCAAAAAACTGATAGCCGACTATGGCTTTGAGGTCGCTCGTACCACGTTTCACCCCGACACTGACTATCACTCTTTTGTAGGTGGCTATAAGCCTGTGGTAAAAAAAGACAGCAACAATCAAGACCACATTACTTATGGTTTTGTGCCACAGATTTTTACAAAAATGTATGTCAAGGCACATCAAAACCCCGACCGCAACTACCTGCTCGTTATCGAAGAACTCAACAGAGGCAACTGCGCCCAAATTTTTGGTGATGTTTTTCAATGTTTAGACCGCAACGACTCTGGTAGCTCTGAATACAGCATCGAAGCTGATACCGACTTGGCCAGCTACCTCGAAGCACAGCGCCTGTCGCCACAAATCAGTTTACCGCCCAATCTCTATATTTATGCCACCATGAACACCTCCGACCAGTCGTTGTTTCCGATGGATAGTGCCTTTAAGCGACGTTGGGACT
>JAYVJH010000026.1:0-1640 GCA_043769455.1 Runella sp.
GTAGAGAAATTTTTTAATAAAAAACCATCAAAAGCCGTCAATCCAGACGAAGCCGTAGCCATTGGAGCAGCCATTCAGGGTGGAGTATTTACGGGCGAAGTCAAAGACGTATTGTTGTTGGACGTTATTCCGTTGTCATTGGGTATCGAAACCTACGGTGGAGTGTTTACCAAATTGATTGAGTCAAATACAACCATTCCATCAAAAAAATCAGAGACATTCTCAACCGCCGCCGACAACCAGCCATCGGTAGAGCTACACGTACTGCAAGGCGAGCGACCAATGTCTGCCCAAAATCGTACATTAGGTAAGTTTCACTTAGACGGTATTATGCCATCGCCACGTGGAGTACCACAAATCGAAGTAACGTTTGATGTTGATGCCAACGGTATTTTGCACGTGTCGGCCAAAGACAAAGGCACGGGCAAGGAGCAGAAAATCAGAATTGAGGCATCGAGCGGTTTGTCAGATGCCGAAATTCAGCGCATGAGAGACGAAGCCAAAGCCAACGAAACAGCCGACAAAGCGGCTCGTGAAGAAGTTGAAAAAGTGAACGCCGCCGATACGATGATTTTTACAACTGAAAAACAGTTGAAAGAATTTGGCGACAAGCTCTCTGCTACACACACAACGGCCATCAATGCGGCATAGAAGAACTCAAAGCGGCTCACGCCACTCGCAACATAGAAGCGATTGATGCGGCTATGGCCAAAATCAACGAAGCCTGGAACGCTGCCTCAACCGAGATGTATGCAGCAGCAGGCGACCCAGCCGCACAAACCGACCCAGCCGCACCCAACGGAAATACCTCACAGTCAGACAGTAACGTCGAAGATGTGGCGTTTGAAGATGTGAAGTAGTCGGCGTTTTTTGATAGATAAGAATAAAAGACACAGCAGTCACCGAAAGGTGGTGGCTGTGTCTTTGTTTAACAGGTGATTTGTTTTTTATAAAATATGAATCGTGAGAGAGGTAAGGGGTTGAATTTTACCAAAATCACGAGAATTGTAAGTATAAAGTTCGGTACAAAATTCCTCGGCGATTGCAACGTGCAAACAATCATTAAAATCGCTAAAACCGATTTCGTTGGCCAATTCAATGGCTCTGACAAAGGTTGCCTTGTTGTGGTAAGCCAAAGGTAGTGAGGCCATTAGTTGTTTTAATGAAGCATTGATCAACACTTTTGATTCTTTTAATTTTGCCAACACAAAACCCAATTCTTGAATACTTAACCAAGAAATTCGAAAGGTATTATCAAGGGTTGCTTGTTCAATTATCTGATTTGCTTGTACATATTTGGTGGGATTTTGCTCAATGGCAGCATTAACCAAAACGTCTGTATCAAAGTAGGTCATATTTCTCGGTCATGGGTTTGGTCAATTAAAGCCCTAATGTCAATCGAAGGGTCAATTTTAGGAGCATTCTGCCTATTATTTGCAATCCATCGAAGCATTGCTTCTTTTCGCTCTTGATTTTCGTTATTTAGCATTTGTTGCTTGATTTGTTTTTCACGTAAGAAAAAAACAAAGTCTGCCACTTCGTTCAAATATTGTTGTGGGAAGTCTTTTATTCCTTGAATAATAACTTGTTGCAAATCGACTGTTTGTGTCATTGTTTTTTTGATTTTGAAGACAAAAATA
>JAYVJH010000027.1:0-1531 GCA_043769455.1 Runella sp.
TTCTGTTTCTTTGTGGCAAAAACATAAACCGCTCTGCCGAAGTCATTGGCCGCACTATAATCGTTTCGCCAGCCGCATAGCCTTGGGCATCTTCGGCGGCATAAAACGTCATCGTAGCATCGACTTCATTTGGGTATTTGTAGCATTTGATATTGATAATTTCAAAGCCTTTCAACAAACAATCCATCAAAACTTTGTTGTTCTCTTTTTTGTCTTTTACCCCGTACTCTTCTTCAATTCTGGCTTTTTGTCGCTCAACCTCCAGCTTGGCTTTTTCAATGGCCTCGTCGTTGTGCGTTTTTTTTATTCGTCTCAGGTCTAATTCGTCCGCCGACAGCATGATTTCGATGTTTTCCCAAGCCACATCGTTCAAGTTTAGTTGTGTATTCATTTTGTAGTTGTTGTTAAATTGTCTAATTGCTCTTGTGTCAAATCCGACACCGTTATTACCGTCTTTATGTCTTTTTTGTCTTTTACTCTAATTTGCTTAAATGTTGGTATTCCTGTTATTAGCTGGTGGTCATCAACAATTATAGCCGCATCTTTCAGCGCATCAAACAGTATCTTGCAGGTACTCACTAAATTATCGTAGTCGGCAATGGGCTTGGCTCGATAGTGATGTACTATGTGTATTTTGACACGCCCAATATGCCTGTTTTGCGTTTGAGATTTGAATAACCAAAAATACCGTACCTTTATTTTTTTGCGCTCCCTCCAATGCATTCTTAGTAGTCCGTTTGTGCCGTTATTGCTTGGCACTTTCTCGTGTATAATTAGTGTCGTTGTCATGCCTCAACAGTCATAGGGTTTAGTTCTCGCTTCGACCATTCAGGCAAATCAAGCTGAATTATCCCGTGGTGTCCAAATTCAGCTTTTGCATCAAAGCCAGGGAACTGTTTGCTGTCAATGCACGTCTTGACGTCAGTGAGAGCGCACCGATAGCGGTACCGTCCATTTTGTAAGTCTTCGGGCGAGTACATAAATACCGCTGGCAAAAACGGCTCAACCGCTTGTAACATCACACAAATCACGGCATTGAACTTTCGGCCTGTTACTTGGCTGGCTACATCTAAGTACATACCCTCAGAGAGTTGGTATTGAAACTTGGCCGCATCGTAGGCAAACTTATCAATGTCGTCTGCCGAAGTGGTCTTAAAACTAATTATCGCATTACAGCCGATGTTCTCTTCTAACTGCAATCCATCGGGGCGAACTTTCACGGGTAATCCTGTTTCTGAATCTGTCCCATAAATGCTCAATTCTGTTACGGCACCAGCCATAAGTTTAGGCAAAATACCCCCGCCGTAGGTATAGTAGTGCCGCTTGACTAAATCAATTTTGCGTTTGTCGGTTTCAGATACGGTAATCTTGCCGCACCGACTTTGCAAAGCCTCACGGTACAATCGCAGACCGTCAATTTTGGCCATGCTCAACTTCGACCGCTTCAGGGCCGCTTTTGCATTTTGTAACAAATGCTTTTTGCCAGTTTTTTTCATTACTGACCGCAAAGTTTTTTCCCAAAACTCAACTG
>JAYVJH010000028.1:0-3551 GCA_043769455.1 Runella sp.
TGTGGGTAATTGAGCCAAAGCAGTTTTGTTTTTGCCGAAACAAGGTCTTGCATGGCTTGCCAATCGGGTTGCCAGTTTTGGTTTTCAAGCAACGAATAATCAACCACCTTACCACCAATCATCTGACTAACAGCACGATAGGACGGATAGCCAAGTTCTGGCACAAGCACTTCGTCGTCGGCATCAACAAAGGTCATCGAAATATGGGTGATGCCTTCTTTTGACCCAATAAGCGGCAAAATTTCGGTTTCAGGGTCGAGCGATACGCCATAAATGCGGCTGTACCATTGAGCAATAGCCTGCCTAAAAACTGGAATACCTTTGTAGGACTGATAGCCGTGATTGTTGGGCTGCTGCGCCGACTGAATGAGTGCCTGAATGGTGGCCTCAGATGGCATTTGGTCGGGGTTGCCTATGCCCATATTGATAACGTCATGGCCGTTGGCAATGAGTTGGCGTACTTCGGCCAATTTGACCGAAAAATAATATTCTTGCGCCTGCCCAGCACGTTTTGAAACAGTAATTATCATAAAATAATAAACGGTTTTGGACTAAAACACAACACAAAGACCACGAGCGCAAACCAGCCTAATGCCTGGCGTTGCCAGTTGAGTGGAGCGGTGTCTTCGGTGGGTGGGTGATAGACTCCCAAAAATCGGCCTAATAAAAACACAAACGGTAAAAAGTTGATGTATCCCTCGGTAGTTGGCCACAAATAAGAAAAAGCAAATTGAAACAAGATAATGGACAAAGCCAAAATCCAAGTATTGAGTATGTTTTCTGAAACACTACTAAAACAGAGTTGTAGAAATATAGCGTACAGAGCCAAATAGCCTAATTGTTCATAAAAACTTTCATCGTTAATGGTCGTAAAGTCGGTATGTTTGAAAAGCCCTAAGCCAGCATAAGCCGCAAAAATCCAAAACAAAACGGGGTTGATAATGCGTGAGGTACGATTGCCGACAAGTCCATACAAAATATGCCCACCGTCGAGCTGGCCAATCGGAATGAGGTTGAGCGATGTAAAAAACAACGAAATATAGCCAGCCAAAATCAACGGATAGTGCATCATTTCTTGTGGGGGAGGTAGCCGATTGGGGTCAGCAACGTAGGTTTTGAAGAAATTAAACAGCAGACTATCGCCTAAGATGATTGAGCCACCGAGATTTTTGTTGGCATAAACAACCCGTGCAAAACCCAATCCAAATTTTTGGTATTCGGGGTGAATCTTAAAAATATAGTCGAGCGTGGGTAAATTGGCAAAACCATACCACAGCACAGCAATAGACACAACAAAACCAGCTAATGGGCCAGCTATGCCAATGTCAAAGTATTTTTTTCGAGATTTTATAATATCTTGAATCTTGATAAATGCGCCCAATGTACCGATACTTTCGCCAAAACCCACCCAAAGTGGAATATAGTAAGGCAATGTAACTTTGACTTGGTGAAACTTGGCAACAAAATAATGCCCAAACTCGTGGGCTGTCAGAATGGCTAAAAACGGGATTGAAAACCAAAAACCTTGTATGAAATGTTCCCAGCCGAGCCGCTCTTCGACCAAAATAAACGGCCGTCCAAACATCCACTCTGCGCCCGAAAGCGTGGTAGTGATGACTGTGGCGACAAACAAAACGATTTGTAAAAAAAGGGTGCGATTGAAGGGCATTAAGTAAATGTTGGATATTTAGATGTGTGTTGGGTCAAAGTGCGTTTGACAGATATTCGGTGATGCAAATTGGTTTTTGAACATGAATGGTCTTGATACCCAACGCCGCTGCTGCTTGAATGTTGTCAAAATTGTCGTCCAAAAATACAGTCTCTTCTGCTACTATATTGGCTTCGGCCAGCACTTGCTCATATATTTGAGGGGCGGGTTTCATGATGCCCATTTGATATGACAAAAACATTTTTTCAAACAACAGCCCCAAATACGGAACGCCTGTGGCATGTTGTAATATTTTGGTCGATTCGTTGATATGAACGGCACTTGTATTGCTCAACAAAAATAAACGGTAGCGTTTGTCTAATTGCTGAATGAGCTGGATTCTGGCAGGTGGAATGTCCAACAACAACGTACACCAAGCCTTGTCAATTGTTTGGTCGCTCCACTCGGGGTGGCCTAATATTGAGCGCAGGTAATTCCTAAAATCAGCTTCGTCAATTAGGCCAGTTTCGACTTTGCGAAAAACCTCATTTTCGGCAAAAATAGTGGCTACTTCGTCAAATGAAACCCCGCTCAGTTCGGCAAAAGCTTGGGTTGTGAGCGGTATGTCAATGTTGATGATGACATCGCCAAAGTCGAAAATTATGTTTTTTATTTTGTCAAAATTCATGTCTGTATGTTGGTGATAGATGGGACTCATCACTTGTTGTTACATTTGCATATCTATTTGCCCACACGTTGTAAATAGATATGCAAATGTAAGAAACTAAAACCCAAATATCAACATCGTACTCACCCCGATGGGTACGATGACAGAATGGTATGGTAATAACCTTGTATTTTGATGTTTTCTAATTGCGTACTGGCTTACCTCCAGCGAGTAAGCTCTGAATCCGCTCCAATGTTTTCTTTTCGCCCGACAAACTCAAAAATGCCTCACGTTCCAAGTCCAATAGATATTGCTCGGTAACGTTTTGAGGATAGCTCAAATCGCCGCCACAAATTACATAAGCCAGTTTGTCGGCTATCTTCATGTCATGGTCAGATATATAATTGGCCATTCGCATTGAGCCTAATCCTGCTTTGAATAGTGCAATTCCAGCTTTGCCCTGAACTTTGATGTCGGTACGCTGCTTAGGTTGTGTATAGCCATTTTCGGCCAGTTCGATGGCTGCTTGTTTGGCTTCGGCTATGAGACGGCTGCGGTTGAGTACTATTTGGTCTTTGGTTTGTAAATAATTCATACCCAGTGCTTCTGCCGCCGATGTCGAAACCTTGGCTTGGGCAATATTCATAAATGCCGATTGTAATATATTGAGTTCAGTATCACCACTTTGGTACATATCAGAGCAACGCAAAGCCATTTCTTTTGTGCCGCCACCGGCCGGAATCAGACCTACACCCAACTCAACCAAACCCATATAAGTCTCAGAATGTGCCACGACCTTATCGCAATGTAAATTTAGCTCGCAACCACCACCCAAAGCCAAGTTGTGGGGCGCACCTATAACAGGGATAGACGAGTAGCGGGCCCGCATCATGGTTTGTTGGAATTGTGCAATCATCATGTTTACTTCGTCAAAGTCTTCTTCGACAGCAAACATAAACAACATACCTAAGTTTGCCCCTGCCGAAAATGCCTCATTTGAGTCGTTGCCAATCACAAGCCCTCTAAAATCTTTTTCGGCTACACCATAAGCACGGTTTAGCCCCTCGACTACCTCTGCACCAAAGGTGTTCATTTTTGAGTGAAACTCTACACCTGCTATGCCGTCGCCCAGGTCATAGATACTCGCCCCAGCGTTTTTCCAGATAACGTTTTGAGATTTGTTTTCGAGAATAATAAACGCTTCTTGGCCGGGAATGGCTCTATACGATTTTGTGG
>JAYVJH010000029.1:0-3130 GCA_043769455.1 Runella sp.
GATAAGTGGGAGGCATTAACGGCCCGATTTGCCCGATTGAGTGATATTTTGACACAAAAAGTGTTTAGCTCAATGATGATAATACTAAACGGACACGCAGGCTCATTGATAGACAAAGCTAATTTTGCAGAAAAGTATGGCATTGTTGCTCATTCACAAGATTTTACGAAACTAAGATTGCTACGCAATTTTATCGCCCATGAGTACGCAAAACAGAATACGAGTGAGGTTTTTGAAAAAGTATTTGATAACTGTAGAGTTGTAGAAAGTATGATTTTAAACGTTGAAGCGTTTTGTAAAATACAGATTTTTGATAAAATATAAACCAACCGAAAGCCCAAGTTTACATTAAACGCAATTTGAATGATATATAAATTGATACCTACTACCAATACCTTTTGTCGGGCTGCCATTGCGGTTATCGCAATCACGGTGTTACAAAGCCAATCTGTTGCTCAGGATTCTACCAAAACCTATTCTGTCAAAACCCAAATAGGTCTAACTACTTTGCTTGGTACTGGCCAAACGCCATTTTGGTTTAGGGCCAATCAATATGGAATAGTACCCCAAACTTCTCCTGTTGTGTCGGTGTTTGGGCGAAGCGTTGGAGAGTTTAAAACAAAAAAAATAAACTGGGGCTATGTAGCAGAGGTCGTTGTCAATGCAGGTAAAATTAATCAAGTAATCGTTCCAGAAGCCTATATCAAAGCACAATATAAAGTTTTTGAAGTCTATGCTGGCCGCCGCCGGGAAACCTTTGGCATTTCTGACACCACGCTCGGTACTGGCTCTTATGCTTGGTCGGGCAATGCACTGCCGTTACCCAAAGTACAGATTAGTATTCCAGACTATTTTCCAATTAAATTTACCAAAAACTGGGTCTCAATCAAAGGTACATACTCACATGGCTGGTTTGGGTCTGATGTTTTTGTGAATAATTATTACCTGCACCAAAAGTCATTTTATGGTCGTATTGGTAAGCCCAATTCTAAGTTCAAACTTTACGGAGGTGGCAATCATCAAGTACAATGGGGTGGCACTACAAATTATGACTCTAAATTGGTGATAAACAACACCTTACCTTCGTCTTTTAGAGACTATGTTTATATCGTTACAGGTGCATTGGGCTATAAAAATAATTTTGGTACATTGGACACAACCAAAGTGCCAACTTTTGATACAGAAAATCGGCTTGGTAATCACTTAGGAACAATAGATATTGCAGTTGAGTATGAAATCAAGCGCCATCGCATAATGGTTTATCGGCAGAGTATTTACGAAGACGGTTCGCTTTATTATGGAACAAATATCACAGATGGTTTACATGGTCTGAGCATCAAAAGAAAATATGCTGAAGGGCAAAAAGGCAAAGTCGTTGTAACGGGTCTGAATATTGAAATGTTAGACACTCGCTCCCAAGGTGGCCCAACTGCGGGCGATGGCGGTATTTGGGGGCAAGACAATTATTTTAATCATGGGCAATTTAGAGATGGTTGGTATTATAAAGGTAACATTATGGGAACACCTTTTTTGACCAATAGAAACGATACAAGAGCGGGCTACCAAGAAGAGCCGCTTTATAATGGTTTTCATAATATCAACAACAATCGAGTAAAAGTTTGGCATTTGGGGTTAGAGGGTTTTGTGGGTGCAGGCGTACATTTTATGAGTAAGTTTTCTTATAGTACAAATCTGGGAACTTACAATCGACCTTATACAAACACTCCCAGACAGATTTCTACTTTTTTACAACTTGACGGCAAGACCAAATTGTTCAAAGGCTTTGATTGGACATTGGCAGCCGCCTATGATAGTGGGCAGTTGTTCAAAAACACAATGGCTATCAGAGCAGGAATCAAAAAGAATTTATAATTTTAGCGAAGCCCTCTAAGCGAGGGCTTCGCTTTCTATACTTTATATATTTTGAATCATATCAAATCTATAATCCAAAACTCAATTGATGTCAAAGCCAAATTATTGGCCGACAATACATTGATTGGCGGCATTGAAAATATTGCCGAAGCCATGACCGTAGCTTTTCGGAACAATCGAAAGGTGCTGTTTTGTGGTAATGGTGGGAGCGCAGCCGATGCCCAGCACTTAGCGGCAGAGTTTAGTGGCCGCTTTTATTATGACCGTCCGCCGTTATATTCCGAAGCCCTGCACGTCAATAGTTCGTACTTGACGGCCGTAGGCAACGACTATGGCTATGACCACGTATATTCACGAATGGTGGAGGCCATGGGGCAAACGGGCGATGTATTGGTTGGAATTTCGACATCTGGTAATTCGCCCAATATCATCGAAGCTTTGAAAGTTGCTAATCGTAAGGGCATGATAACCGTAGGCATGACTGGCGAAACAGGTGGTGAAATGCGAGGCTTGTGCCAGTATTTACTCAATGTACCGTCAACAGATACGCCTCGAATCCAAGAATGTCATATTTTGATGGGCCACATTATGTGCGAAATCGTAGAATCAAATTTATTTCCAAAACCAATTACTATTTAATGTTATTATCAGGAAAAACTGCTATCGTTACAGGGGCTTCTCGAGGCATTGGCCGAGCTATTGCTACTCGTTTTGCCCAAGAAGGTGCTAATGTGGCCTTTACTTATTTGTCAAGCATCGAAAAAGGGCAAGCCCTTGAAGCTGAATTGGCGACTTTTGGTACAAAAATAAAAAGCTATCGTTCTGATGCTTCTGATTTTCAAGCAGCCGACGACCTCGTAACACAGGTAGTGGCCGACTTTGGTACGATTGATGTAGTAGTAAACAATGCAGGAATAACACGAGACGGCCTGCTGATGCGAATGAGTGAAGAAAATTGGGACGAGGTGATACGTGTCAATCTCAAATCTGTTTTTAATCTCACCAAAGCCGCTACAAAAATAATGATGCGTGCCAGAAGCGGCTCAATTATCAACATTACATCGGTTGTAGGACTAACTGGCAATGCAGGACAAGCCAATTATGCGGCCTCAAAAGCAGGAATGTTGGGTTTTACAAAGTCGGTTGCCAAAGAACTTGGGTCTCGTAATGTACGCTCAAATGCCATAGCACCTGGGTTTATTGAAACCGAAATGACCGAAGAATTGAACCAAAAAGCGATTGAAGAATGGAAACAGAC
>JAYVJH010000030.1:0-2601 GCA_043769455.1 Runella sp.
AGTAGAGCTTTGAATATCGCCGATTTTGATAAAGTACAAAGCATCATCAATTCTATTTTCAACAGTATTCCATATCAGATTTGGCAAAACGAAAACGAACATTACTACCACGCACTCGTACATTTGACGTTCAGACTGTTGGGCATTTATTCAGAATCAGAGGTACAAAGTGCCGACGGACGGCTCGATGCCTTGGTGCAGCTTCAAAACTATGTGTATTGTTTTGAGTTCAAACTCGATGGCAGCGCAGAACTGGCTCTGCAACAAATCAAAGACAAAGGATATTTACAGCCTTTTTTGCACCAAAATAAAACCTGTATTGGCATTGGTCTGAATTTTTCTACGATTACCAAAAAAGTCGAAAAACTAATTTGGGAAGAAATAAAATAAGTAAAATCGTAAATTACTGTTGAGATGAGTCATAAATCAGATAAAAATTCAAAATTCACAAAACCATATACACTCATTTAAAGTTTATTATTGAAATTGGCACCTAAAAGTATTGCATTACAACTGTTTCACACCTAATTTTGGGACTTGAAAAATAACAAACCAAAGTCTTTAACTAAAATAAATAAATATGTCTTGGATTTCGCAAACATTTTCGAGTTCGATAGGTAAAAAATTGATTATGGGATTGACAGGAATCTCGCTCATTTTATTCCTAACAGTTCATTGCAGCATCAATGCTTGTGTTTTTTTGAACGATGGCGGCAAAACATTTGAGGCCGCAGCAGAGTTCATGGGCCATAATTTTTTTATACGAGCTGCCGAAATCGGTCTGTTCGCAGGTTTGCTTCTTCATATTGCCGATGGCCTCTACTTGTGGTATGACAACAACAAAAAACGCCCTGTAAAATATGTAATGTCAAAAGGCGAAGCTAACAGCACCTGGTACTCACGCTCAATGGGACTGCTCGGCACATTGCTTTTGATTTTCTTAGTACTTCATCTTCGTCATTTTTGGTTTGTGAGTCGCCTAACAGACGAAATTACAAGTGGACGAGAAACACTCTTTGGTGAAATGATAGAAGTATTTGAAAACCCTTTTATCGTAGTGATATACGTGCTGGGTTGCCTTTCGTTAGGCTATCACCTACTGCACGGCTTTCAGTCTGCGTTCCAGACAATGGGCTGGAATCACCCAAAATATACCCCTTTCATTCAAAAATTAGGGGCTGGCTTTTCAGTCGTAGTATCTATTGTATTTGCTCTGATGCCGATCTCAATGTACTTGGGTTGGATAAAATAAAATAGCAACAAAAGTCTTTTTCCGTTAATAAACTGTAAAATACCAACTAACCACGAGATACCATATTTGTAACTCACGTGAAAAGTCAATAAATATTATGTCAAAATTAGATCCCAGAATCCCAGAAGGCCCACTCGAAACAAAGTGGAGCAATTACCGTTCAAAAACGGCACTTGTAAACCCCGCCAACAAACGAAACTTGGAGGTTATCGTAGTTGGTACTGGTCTGGCAGGTGCTTCTGCAGCAGCTACACTTGCAGAGCAAGGCTATCAGGTGAAAGCCTTTTGCTACCAAGACTCACCTCGCAGAGCGCACTCAATTGCGGCACAAGGTGGTATCAATGCCGCCAAAAACTACCAAAATGATGGCGACAGTACCTATCGATTATTTTATGATACTATAAAAGGCGGAGACTATCGTTCAAGAGAGGCAAATGTCTATCGTTTGGCCGAAACCTCAACGAGTATCATCGACCAATGTGTAGCTCAGGGCGTACCTTTTGCACGTGAATATGGCGGTTTGTTGCGTAACCGTTCCTTTGGCGGCACACAAGTAAAACGTACTTTTTATGCCGCAGGACAAACAGGCCAACAGCTACTATTAGGTGCTTATTCGGCTTTACAACGCCAGATTGGTCTCGGCAATGTCAAAATGTTTGCCCGCCACGAGATGCTCGAAACCGTTACTATTGACGAAAAATGCCGAGGAATTATTGCCCGAAATCTCGTAACAGGTGAATTGGAACGGCACTTTGGCCATGCCGTATTGCTTTGTACAGGTGGCTACGGCAATGTATTTTATCTTTCGACAAACGCCATGGGTAGCAACGTTACGGCAGCTTGGAAAGCACACAAGAAAGGCGCCTTCTTTGCTAATCCGTGTTTTACCCAAATTCACCCAACTTGTATTCCTGTATCAGGCGACCACCAGTCAAAACTGACCCTCATGTCAGAATCGTTAAGAAACGATGGACGGATATGGGTTCCAAAGAAAAAAGGTGATAACCGCCCAGCCAATGATATCCCAGAAGACGAGCGAGATTATTACTTAGAACGCCGCTATCCAGCTTTCGGAAACCTCGTGCCAAGAGACATCGCCAGCCGTGCCGCTAAGGAACGTTGCGACGAAGGTTACGGCGTAGGCTCAACCAAGACAGCCGTTTACTTGGACTTTCGGTCGAATCTTATCAATAAATATGGTCGTGCAGAGGCTTCAAAATTAGGAATAGAAAACCCAGATGAGACCAAATTGATTGAACTTGGTAAGGCAGTAGTAAAAGAAGAATATGGTAATTTGTTTGATATGTACAAGCAAATAACAGGCGAAGACCCTTATGAAGTGCCAATGC
>JAYVJH010000031.1:0-2801 GCA_043769455.1 Runella sp.
CCGTATTTGGTCGATGCCAAGGATTTGTTGATAACCAAAAACTCAAATCCTATTTGTAATGTGCCTAAAATGAGCTTTGGTAATATGCCATTAGACGGCGGGCATTTGTTGCTGACGGACGAAGAAAAAAACGCATTTATTTTAAAAGAACCCAAAGCCGAAAAATTTATAAAGCCCTTGATTTCAGCTTATGAGTTTTTGAACGGTGAAAAACGCTGGTGCTTGTGGCTTGTTGGTGCCAACCCAACCGAACTCAGACAAATGCCCGAGGTTTTGAAACGAGTAGGTTTAGTTAAAAAATTTAGATTGGCAAGTATTAGAGCTGTCACTCAAAAATTAGCAGAAAGCCCCTATTTATTTGGTTTTATTTCACAATCACAAAATAATTATGTTTTAATCCCAAGGCACTCCTCTGAGAATCGAAAATATATCCCAATGGGGTTTTTTGATAAAAATTCTGTTGTCAGTGATAGTTGCTCGTTTATTGAAAATGCTACTTTATTTCATTTTGGCGTTTTAATGTCTGTTATGCACATGGCTTGGGTTAAGTCTGTTTGTGGGCGATTGAAGAGTGATTTTCGGTATTCAAATAGTATAGTTTACAACAATTTTCCTTGGCCACAAAACCCAACGGAAAGACAAATCAAAGCCATTGAAGAGAAAGCACAGAAAGTATTAGATGCAAGGTTAGAATTTCCCAAAAGTTCATTAGCAGACCTTTACGCCCCTTTAGGAATGCCACAAACATTAACAAAAGCCCACAATGAATTGGACAAAGCCGTAGATTTGGCATACCGCCCACAAGTATTTATGAGCGAAGCCAACAGAGTGGAGTTTTTGTTTGAACTCTACGAACGCTACACTGCAGATTTGTTTACGACGGAACGCCGCCCGAAACGAAAAACAAAAAAAACTATTGGCAAATGAAAGACAATACGGACACCCAAAACCTTAGCACCGTTGTATCACAATTTTATTTCTTCCCAAAGCAGTTTTTCTACTTTTTTGAGTTCTTTCGAGAAATTTAAGCCAACTGCTATACAAACCTTATTCTGGTATTGATATGGCTGTAAATAGCCCCGCTCTTTGATTTGGGTAAGAGCTGTTTCGGCATCGCCGTCTAACTTAAACTCAAAAGCATATACATAATTATCGACTTGAACTATGGCATCAATGCGCCCGTCCGATGTTTGTACCTGACTCTCGACATAAATACCTAACAATCTGAACGTAAGGTGAACAATGGCATGGTAATAATGCTCGTTTTCTCGTTGCCAAACTTCGTAAGGAATAGACTTGAAAATAGTATTAAAGATATTTTCTACTTTTCGCATATCAACAACACGCAAAGCGTTACGAATTTCGGTAGCCAATACCCTGACAGACTGATAGTTATTGCTGGAATAGGCATTGGTTAGTTTTTCGATATACGACTGCCTTACCTCTTCGTTGGGGTAGCTCAATACATACAAATCGTCTTCGACCAAATATTCTTTTATAGTCAAATAGCCAGTCTGAAACATCAGCGGAATCACTTGCAGTTCTCTCAAATCATACGCTTCGAGTTCGATGGGGCTTACTTTTTTGTATTCAAAATCGTATAGTTGTTGTTGTTTCGACAAATTGGTCAAAAACGTAGGCGTGCCAGATACAAACCAATAATTTTTATAGTATCCATCGCCCGAAAAGAAATTTAGTAACGAGAAAGGATTATAGACTCTCTCTGGCCCACCCCACGAATAGCCGTTATACCATTTTTTTATTTGTTCGGGGTCAAAAACCTGTAATTCCTCTATAAAATGTTGTTCCAATTCTTGTTGATTGATGCCACAAATACTGGCATAGTTGGCATCGGTAGAGAGGTCTTTTAGATTGTTTAGGTCTGAGAATATACTTACTTTTGAAAACTTAGAAACACCCGTAATAAACACCAATTTTAGGTAAGGGTCAGCATCTTTCAAGATAGAATAAAACGATTTGAGAATATCTCTGTTTTCGATGGCCTTGGCTATGCCCGCCTCGGCATCGTCTGCTCCCAGATAGTCAATAATTGGTTTGTCGTACTCATCTATCAACACGACAACTTTGCCGTATTGAATTGATAGTTTTTCAATAAGTTCTTTAAATTTACCAGAATTAAAATTTGCTTGTAGCTCTATATCATATTTTTTAGCCGTTTCGTCCAAACTATCGTCAATAGCTTGGTGTAGCCCTTTTTCTTTGTGCGAAATATTACTGAACGATACTTTAATGATGGGATTGGTCTGTGTCCAGTCCCATTTTTGGTGAATATAAAGCCCCTCAAAAAGTTCTTGATGACCTCTAAAAATATAGTCTAATGTACTAATAAACAATGATTTACCGAAACGACGAGGACGAGATAAGAAATAAAATTTACTCTCATTAACGAGTTTATACACATAATGCGTTTTATCCACATAAATGTACCCACCTGTGCGTATTTCAGAAAAATCTTGTATTCCAACTGGGTATTTTCTGGACATAACAGTTTTTGTTTGAATAACACGCTTGTTAATTAGTCTATTTCAATGCTACTTACTTCCCCTCGGCCAGTTTCATACAGTCGTCGAGTGTGAGCGAAGCTGGGTCGGTATCTTTTGGTATTTTAATGTTGCGTTTGCCAATAGCAATATACGGCCCATACGGCCCACGCAATACCTTGACAGCAGGATTTTCGGGAAACTCTTTGATGTTTTTGTTACTTTCGGTTTCCCGTTTTTTCATAATAATGCTTATCGCTTCTTCGGGTGTGAGGCCAGCGATAGAGCTACCTTTGGGCA
>JAYVJH010000032.1:0-4674 GCA_043769455.1 Runella sp.
TTGTGATGGTGTTTTCGTTGCTCTGGTTTTTAATATTGTTTGTCGTCAATCGTCCTAATTCTTGGTTGTGGGGAATGGTGTTTTTGTGTAGTTGTCCATTTTGGAAGCGTACTTTTGGAGTACATTTTTCTAAAAAAACAATACCAGCAGAGGCTTTTACTGTGATGAGTTATAATGTAATGTCGTTTGATGTACTGAATTATTTGGACAGAAAAAATACAGAAAATGCTCCTAAAATGATAGAGTACGCTATTACGACCGATGCTGACATTAAGTGTTTTCAAGAATTTTATAATTATAATCCAAGGTCAAATCACCCACTTTATAATTTTAACACACTCAATCAATTTAAGGCCGCAGGCTACCGATACAAAGCTGTTTTACACCCTTTTAATGCCCAGACTGAAGAAAACTTTTTTGGCTTGGCCATTGTCTCAAAGTTTCCTATTGTAGGGCGTGGCGAAAAAGAATTTAAAAACCAAAATGGGGCTTTATATGCTGACATTGTCATTAAAAAAGATACAATCAGAATCGTTAATTTACATCTAAGGTCGTTGATTGTAAGATTTAATAAACTCAAAACGGCAGTAAAAAATGAAGATTTACAAGATGGTAAAAAAGAATCTAAGCAGGTGATTTCAAAGTTAAAGCAAGGGTTTATTGATCATGCACAAGAAATAAAATTTATAGAGCAATGGGTTTTGAGTAGTCCTTATCCTGTCTTGGTTTGTGGCGATTTTAATGAAACACCGTATAGTTTTGCATACGGTACCATCGGCAAACATCTTGCCAATGCTTTTGAAGAAGTCGGTGTAGGGTTTGGTTTTTCATATCGCAACGACCCCAAGTTTATTAGAATTGACAATCAGTTTTTTGATCCAAAACATTTTCAAGTACTTGATTTTCATACATTTAATAAAATAAACTATTCTGATCATTACCCTATTTTTGGGGTATATAGTTTACTCTCACTGAGGGGCGGAGAGCGCAGAGGGAAATAGATATAGTTTAAAGTGTGTTGTAATATGCAAATAGCCGAGCCAAGTCGGCGCTATCTTTAAATTTTATGTCGTTGGTGTCAAGCCATTTTTTAATGTCAGGTTCTTTGTCGGACAGCGCCTCTATTATTTTTTTCTTGGTGTTGGCCAGCTTAAAAATCTCATTGTTTTTGACATAATAATAATTAGGCGTTTTGACAATTCTCACATCTTTTGTTCCTGTGTTGAGTGCAGCATTAAAAGTGGGCTTAGTTACCGACAGCTTGGTTTGTTCTAAGAGTGTAGCTTTGCCTGTTGCCAATAGTTCCATAAAACCTGTTATTTGCTCAACTGCCTTAAACTCGGCTACATTTAAGTATATTTTTGGTTTTTTTTCTAATCCGTAAAAAAGTGTAAAATAACGTACATACCGACCGTTTAGCCCTCTGATGTCTTGTTTACTATTTACCATTACCTCAAAGTCATTATTAAAAATATCATACCTGACAGGCACACCCGCAATACTATCGGACTCTCGGCCGGGTGTGCCTATTTTTTTGTATAGTCTGATACTCGCCTCACGCCAGACAGTATCTAAAAGCTGTGTTCCAAATACATTACTGTTGTCGTTGGTAAAAGCCCTCGCAACGGTTGCGCCATTGATTCCAAAAAGACTCCCGCCTGTATTGAAGACATCTTTGGTTGTTTGGTTAATATCAGACTGTGCATTTGAAAAATTACAGTTGAACAGCAGAAACTGAAAAACGAGAAATGTAACGATATAAGTTTTAAACGATTTCATGGATTTGTTTTTTTAAGTTTATCAATTTGTGCAACAACCAGCCCAGCTATAACGAATGTCGTACCCACAAAAGTATGCCAAGTGAGTGGTTCATTTAATAAAATATAGGCATACACAAAACCAAAAACTGGACAAAGCAATTTCCAGAGTGAGGCATAAACGGGGTCTTGTTTGAGTAAATAAAACCAAAGTTGTAAGCCAATCATCGACACAGGTACCATGAGCCAGCCCAAACCAAGCCAAAAAGACAGCCCAAACTGTGAGCGGTCGAAGTCTGCAAAATAAAGGGTGAAGGGTAACAACAAAAGCCCCCCGATGAGTATTTGCCAACCATTAAAGACTGCAGCAGGTAGTTGCCAGTCTATACGAGTATAAAAAACACTGGCCACCGAAATAGACAGCACACCAATAAACAATATCACTAAGCCAGACCCTGACGCATAACTGCCTTTGAGTGTAGGCCATATAGCTATAAATGAACCAATTAGCCCAACAGCAACACCTACAATCTCAAACCAGAGAAGTTTGCGTTTGAGCCAAATAGAAGCAATGACAACCACAAAGAGCGTTCCGATAACTGTACTAAGGCTACCAATACCTGCCGATACAGTTTTCATAGACACCACAAATGCTCCCAAATAGAGCGTTGTGTTTAGAAATGCAAATAAACTTAGCGGTTTCCAGTTGTGACTTTTGGGTAAACTTTCACGTTTTATTAAGTGTACATAAATCAATATAACGGAGCCAGCAATCAAAAAACGGGTATTGGCTAAAATTAAAGGGTCGGTCGTTTTGATTCCAAACTTAGTAGCAACAGCAGCCGAGGCCCAGAGCATCGAAAATAAAATACCTGTTATGACGTTTTTCAAAATATAGCTTTTCTAAAAATACATAGTTCGGTCGTACTTGGTTCGCTTGTATTGGTTTTTTTGTTATTTTTGCCAATTACTTTAACCCATTTGAAAAAGTTAATCATTATATCACTTCTTTTTTTTGTGCTGTCCAACGCTTATTCTCAACGTGTGGGCACCTATACTTTTGAAAAAGATTTGACCGAAAAATCAAAAATATTGCCAACATTAGGCATTTTGGGCAACCAAGGCGAGTTAGAAGACGACCTGCTCCCAGAATTGGACAACATAGATAAAAAATCTTATTATTTTGAAAAAAACAGTGGCCTTCAATTTGATAATAAAGCAGCCAATGGTTTTTTGAGTGGTAATTATACAATCGAGATTTATTTTAAATTTTCTAAATTAGATAGTTGGAAACGGGTAATTGATTTTAAAAACCGTGCGACAGACAACGGCTGCTATATTTACGATGGTAAACTCAATTTTTATAACTATTCAGTCGGCGACCGTGCGCCCGTTAAGCCCAACGAATACATACATTATGTGGTGTCTCGCAATGTCAAAACCAAGCAAATGAAAATGTATGTGGACGGTCAGTCTAAAATAGAATTTACTGACAAACAAGACGAAGGTGTAATAGGTCAGGACGATGTACTTAATTTTTTTCACGACGACTTGATTGTCAAAGACGAAGCAAGTGCAGGGGCAGTGGCACTTATCAAAATGTATGACTATGTTGTTGAGCCAACGGCTATCAAAAATAGTTTTAAGGAATTAGAAAAAGAAATATTGCAAATTGTAAAGCAAGTAACACCGCCATCTCAAACTCCCGAAGTAATCAGACAACCTAACAAACCCAAATCGGTTTATGAATTTCAAGATTTAACATTTTACTTTGAAGGGCATATTCAGAACGCGCTCAATAAAAAATTAGTTAGTCAAGTTACGTTTATTGTCTTAGACAGCAATATGGTAGAACGAGATAAAATCTTGACCAACGATGGCCGATTTAAAATAGAAGTCAAAGAAGACAGAGAATACAATATCATTGTTGAGGCTTTGGGTTTTTTTCCTGTTGGCATACACTTATCTGCCCAAAAACTCGAAAATCGTAAAGAACTCGAAAACGTATTTGCCTTAGAGCCTGTATCAATCGGGCAGAGTATTGGTCTCAAAAACTTAAAATTTGCCCAAAGTAAGGCCGACTTATTACCCGAGTCAAACTTAGAACTCAATAAAATATTGACTTTTTTGAGAGATACACCCAATGCAGAGATTGAATTGCACGGCCATACTGACAATCAAGGTGATTTTGACCTAAATTTACAACTCTCTCGCCAACGTGCCGAAGCGGTCAAGTCGTTTTTGGTGCAACAGGGTATTTTGTCGCAAAGAATTGTTTGCAAAGGTTTTGGTGGTACTCGCCCTATTGGCAACAATCGCCGAGAAGAAAGCCGAGAACAAAACCGCAGAGTAGAGTTGGTAGTCCGAAAATATTAGTTGTCGGTGGTTTGTTTTTTGACTTACCTACGAATAAAATATTACTCAATAAAATTATCGCTATGAAAACAACAATAAAAACACTTTCACATTCTTCTGTTTTACCGTTCTTTTGTTTTACATTTTTTTTGGTGTCTTGTCAAGACCCTGAGCCGAGTAGTGGCCTGTCAATGAACTTTAACACAACGCCAACCGCCAATCGTATTCAGCCCGACAATGTACTTTTGGAGGCTTCGGGGTTGGTACATAGCATCAAGCAACCTGGTTTTTTGTGGACACACGAAGATGCAGCCCAGGCCAATGACTTGATTTTGATTACTGAAAAAGGTCAGATTGCTGGTAAGTTGCGCCTCAATGTTTCTAATTTTGACTGGGAAGATTTGGCTATTGGTCCCGGCCCAGTAGCCAACGAAACGTACTTGTACTTGGCCGATATGGGTTCAAACGAAAACACCCGAGTCGAGCGGGTTGTTTATCGATTGGCCGAACCAGCCAACCTACAAGTTTCTGTACCTAAAATAGATGCTATTAGATTTAAGCT
>JAYVJH010000033.1:0-11255 GCA_043769455.1 Runella sp.
GAGCATCAAGACCATACCAGCCAAAGCCTTAGAGAACCCTGGCAAGATTTATACCATCGGCAATTATTTGTTTATCAATGAAATAAAAAAGGGTATTCACATCATCGACAACAGTAATCCTTCTGCACCACGTCCTGTTTCGTTTTTGAGTATCTTGGGCAATGGCGATATGGCCGTTAAGGGTAATATTTTGTATGCCGACAGTTATTCAGAATTAGTAGCCCTCAACATCGCCGACCCGCTCAATATCAAAGAAGTAGGCCGAGTGAGTGGTGTGTTTCAGTCTGGGCAGTTTGACGGAGTGTGGTGGAACTACAATGCCCAGTCGAACTTAATCAACGACCAGCGTACTGATATCGTAACCGAAACCATCAAAACCAACTGCGAAGACGGCAGTAGTGCATCGCCTTGGGGAAGAGAAGTATGGGCTTTTGCTGCTGACTCAAAAGCCGCCGCCCCAACAAGTGCCAACCCGTCGAGTGGGCAGGGTGGCTCTATGGCTCGCTTTACGCTCTACAATAATTTTTTATATACAGTTGGGCAAAGTAATTTACAACTATTTAACATCAAAAACACCAGTCAGCCCATCAAAGCAGCCAATATCAATCTGGGTTGGGGCATAGAAACTATATTTCCATACAAAGACAAGCTATTTATTGGCTCAACGACTGGTATGTATATTTTTGATAATAGTAACCCCGAAAAACCAGTTCAAATGTCTGTTTTTCAGCATGCTATGGCTTGCGACCCTGTTGTTGTGGAGGGCAATAGAGCTTACGTTACCCTACGCTCTGGCACAACCTGCAACCGTGGTCTCAATCAGTTGGACGTGGTTGATATAGCCGACCTTCGCAACCCAAAACTACTCAAATCGTACCCAATGCAAAACCCGCATGGGTTAGGTATTGCTTTACCCAATTTGTTTTTGTGTGAAGGTAAATACGGCCTCAAATCGTTTGATGCCACTAATGATTTTGACATCAAACAAATGGAACACTTGACTGATATGGACGCTTATGACGTGATTCCGTTGAACAGCAAAACTTTGTTGATGATTGGTAAAGACGGTTTTTATCAATTCGATTATTCTAATCCGAAACAATTAAAATTACTAAGCAAAATCCCAGTCAATAGAATTGATATTTGAATAAATTAGTGATGGAATAGTTGAACACAAGCCATAATTTTACACCACTCCATCACCCCATCATTCTATCAACCAGTCATTCTATCATTCAGTCATTATTTTAACAGCCATGAAAAAAATATTTTGTTTACTTTTAGTCGCCCTTTCTGCATCGGTTTTTGCCCAAGAAAAGCCTGCTTTTAAGCCTCACTTTGTAAATATGACAGAGTTTGGTGGGCTTTTTGGGAGAGTTGTTTACGATGTCAATAATTGGAATGGTACATTTAGGGAAGAGGTAGCCAATCGGCTCAGTTTTACACTTCAAACATTTAACGGCGTGCGGCTCAAACCGCGGCTGGCAGTGGGTGCTACAGTTGGGGTAGATTTGTACAAAACCGCACTCATCATGCCAGTTGCCGCAGGTGTTCGGTACGATTTGGCCATGAATAGTACTAAACAATCAGCTTTTTTTGCTTCGCTCGATGCTGGTTATGGCATTGGTTCGTTTCATGCCAACGCCACCGACTACACAACAAGCGGCGGTCTGATGGTTAGCCCTGGTGTTGGGTTTAGGATTGGCCTCAAAAGCGAATCGGCTTTACTCATTTCGTTGAGTTACAAACACCAGCAAGTACAAGTTACGAAACCACTCGGCTGGGGCGAAATAGAAAAATACGAAAACCGTACTTACAACCGCATGGCATTTAGGATAGGAGTGAGTTTCTGAGTTTTTACATCAAGAAAAAACCCGTGGCACTGGTTTTGGTAGCCAATGGGTGCAAAAAACAAGCAAGAGCGACCAGAAGCAAGATGTTTCGGAGTCGCTCTTTTTGTGTATTTTGGGCTAAAAAAGCCAAACACGGAAACAGCACCATGTACGAAAACGCCGAGCTGCGAGTAGTATCATAAATGGTCATCGAAAGTAGCAGATTGACAACCAAACAAGCTACCAATAGCAGCAACCGCAGGTAATCTTTGCGCCCAATCATAGCCACAAAGGCCAGTACTACGAGCAGCCAAAGTGCCTCCAAGCCCCAGCCGATTTTGAATCCCCAAACTCTTAGATTGGCTGGTAGATTTCTCCCAAATTCGCTATTGTCGTAAGTATCGTGTAGCCCTAAGTGTTTGGTGAGATAAAAATAGCGCACGAGCCAATAAAAAACCCATGAAGCAACGACAACCAACATTTGTACGTTGGGTGTCCAACTGATAGGTTTTTTGGCTTGCCATTGTGGCGCAAACCACCACCACAAAAACACAAAACCACCAGCCACAAAAGCCCGTTCATCGTTCCAGAAAGCGAGTTGGGTAAAAATAAAGATAAGTGCGGGCTGCCTAAAATAAATAGCCGCAAACAAAAAGAAGTACGAATAAAAATCTTCATAGCCCGAAAAATCTATCCAAAACGACATACCCACGTAGGTAGTGGCAATGGCAATGACAGTATAAAAAGCCGCTATTGAGTCGTTGAGTATTTTACTGAAAAACTGAAACAGTAATTTAAAAAACACAACTCCCAACACTAACTGTATAAAATACAACCAAAACGAAGCTGGATATAAATGAAAGACTCTGACAAAAACCGCAGTCGTGAGCCGATACGTTCGGTTGGCCAAACTCGACCCTGCTGGATAGATATGATTGATGCTAAACTGACGAGCTCTGTCGGTAGCCGTTGCGTATGCGTAGTATTCTTGACCAGAAGTGAGTGCTTCGAAGTATTTTTTGTAATGGTCAAGTGGGACAATATTACCAAAAATAGCTGTTACTGATATAAATGCGGCAATAAAAGCCACTTTCCAGTTTCCAAATCGTGATGTGGCAATGATTTCTATTTTTTTTTCGAGGCTGGTCTGTAATTCTTTTAGTGCGTCCATTCAGTTTATCAAGCTAATGTTATTTGTGCAAAACTACACAAAATACCATTTTTTTCTGTTTCTTTTTTTAGTTAAGAATCATTACCTTAGCAACTTCAAAACCAAAAACAGTATTTGAACTTTATTTATAATCAAATCATGGCCACATTAACATTGGAAATCGAAGACAAACAACTCAGTTTTTTCAAAAAATTGATTCAAAATTTTAAGTTTGTACAAGTACAAGAAACCGCCGAACTGGACGGCGACACCGACGACGAAATCAGAGAAAACATACGCCGAGGTGTTGCCCAGATGCGGCTCGTTGAAGAAGGCAAAATGAAAACTACTCCACTTAAAGATTTTTTAAAAGAATTAGATGGCGTATAAATTAGAAACTATCGCCAACTTCAAGAGTGAAGCTAAGCGTTTGATAAAAAAATTCCCTTCTTTAAGACAAGAGATAGAAGAGTTAGGTAATGAACTAATTATCAATCCTTTGCTTGGCACAGCCCTACCCAATGGTTTTTATAAAATCAGGGTAAGTATCAAATCAAAGGGTAAAGGCAAGCGTGGCGGTGCAAGAGTTATTACGCACGTCAAAGTAGTAAATGAAACGGTTTATTTAGTGTCTATTTATGACAAATCCGAACAGTCGGACATTGACGATAGCGAACTGAATAGGCTTTTAAAAATCATTGACCAAAACTAAACCCAACAAGTGGCACCATGTTAAGCAGAGTTGCAGATTCGATATACTGGATGAACCGCTACATAGAGCGAGCCGAAAACTATGCCCGTTTTATGGGTGTAAATTTCAATTTGGCCTTGGACTTACCGCCCAATGTCGATGAACAATGGGAGCCGTTGCTCATTGCAACTGCCGACCACTATGTTTTTTATCAGTTTTATGAAGAAGCCAGTCGTGAAAATGTCATTGATTTTATGACTTTCGACAAGCGAAATCCCAATTCGATTTATAACTGTATAGCTTCTGCCCGTGAAAATGCCCGCACTGTCAGAGAGACTATCTCAAAAGAAATGTGGGAAAACCTCAACCAGCTATATCTTTGGCTCAGAGATGCCAAACCTGGCCGCGAACTGAATCTGATGCAAGATTTTTATACACAAATCAAAAACGGAACGCAACTTTATTATGGCGTTATAGACTCGACCATTACCCGAAACGAAGCCTGGCATTTTGGCCGATTGGGCCGATACTTGGAGCGTGCCGATAAGACATCACGGTTTTTGGACGTAAAATATTTTACGCTCTTGCCCAACACCGACAAGATGGGTTCGACATTAGACTTGGTGATGTGGACGGCAGTTCTCAAATCGGTCAGTGCTTACAATATGTATCGCCAACAGCACCAAGTGCTGACACCCACACACATCGTTGAGTTTTTGATGTTGGACAAACTTTTTCCACGCTCAATGGCGCATAGCATCAGGCAAGCAGAGTTGTCGTTATATACTATTTCGGGAACTCAAATTACAAACGGATTTACGAACCGTGCCGAAAAACTAACAAGTAAACTACGTGCCGAAATAGAATTTACAGAAATAGAAGATATTTTTAAGACTGGTCTGCATCAATATTTAGACCATTTTCAGACTCAAAACAACGAAGTCGGCTCGGTTGTGTTTGAAACTTATTTTGATAACAAATCTATAAATTGAGCCATTGAGTGTAAATTTGCAGTATGCTAAAACCAAAAAAACTACTAATTGTTGTTCCCTGTTACAACGAGCAAGAGGTATTATTCAAAACTCATGAAGTACTGAACGACTATCTCAGCCAGTGGAAATCAAAGGGCTTGATAGATAGCCATAGTCAAATATGTTTTGTCAATGACGGTAGCCGAGATAATACATGGCACATTATTACTGACCTCTGCTCCCAAAACGAGAGTATTATGGGAGTCAATCTGTCTCGTAACTTTGGCCATCAGAGTGCTATTTTGGCGGGCTTGATGCCGCATATCGAAGCCTTCGACTGCTTTGTAACGATTGACGCCGACCTACAAGACGATGCCAGCGTGATAGAACAAATGATAGCGCAACATCAGTCTGGGGCAATGGTGGTATATGGTGTCAGAAACGACCGCCAGACCGATAGCTGGTTCAAACGCCAAACGGCTGAGTTTTTTTATAAACTTATGCTCACAATGGGAGTACCATTAGTGTTCAATCATGCCGATTTTAGATTGGTCGATAGGCGTGTGTTGCAAGAGTTTTCGGGTTTTAGAGAAGTCAATTTGTTTTTGAGAGGGCTTATTCCACTCATTGGTTTTAGAAGCGAAAA
This sequence comes from Runella sp., assembly GCA_043769455.1. Lineage (GTDB taxonomy): Bacteria > Bacteroidota > Bacteroidia > Cytophagales > Spirosomataceae > JAYVJH01. The sequence goes on from JAYVJH010000033.1 coordinate 5,291, forward strand.
GGTATTTTACAAACGACAAAAACGAGAGGCAGGCGAGTCCAAATATCCCCTTAGCAAAATGTTGGTTTTTGCTTGGAATGGCGTTACGTCGTTTAGCACCTTTCCCATGAAATTAGTTTTGTATTTTGGTTTCTTCAATTTTTTTATTGCCGTAGCTATTGCTGCCTATATTTTAGTGTCCTATTTGTCAGGCCATATAGTGCCTGGCTGGACTTCGATAGTGCTACCGATGACGTTTTTTAGTGGCTCAAATATGGTAGCCATAGGGCTTATTGGCGAATATGTTGGTAAAATTTATGAAGAAGTAAAGAGCCGTCCACGTTATATTGTCGATGAATTTGTAAATAGCCCCAATCAAAAATAGTAAACAATGACCTATTGTCTTGGAATAAAAGTACAGTCGGGCTTGGTAGCCATCGCCGACACACGCCTCACGGCAGGAACAGAGGTAACGACAGCAAAAAAAATATCTACCCATCAAATCGGTTCACATTCACTTTTTATAATGACTTCGGGCTTGCGCTCAGTCAGAGACAAAGCTATTATTTATTTTAATGAAATAATAGAAAAAGAAGGCCAAAGTTTTAGGCGGCTACACGAAGCTGCAACGGCCTTTGGCCAACAAATAAGACGAGTGGCTACCGAAGACAGGGAGTTTTTGGAAGATGCCGGGTTGGCTTTTAATCTTCATGCCATTATTGGTGGTAAATTAGAAGCCGACAACGACCACAAACTTTTTTTACTGTACCCGCAGGGCAATTGGGTTGGCAAAGAGACTGACGAAACACACCCGTTTTTTGCAATCGGCAACTCAAATTATGGCAAACCGCTTATATTTAGAAGTTTACATTCAGAATCTTCGCTGTCAGAAGCACTCAAAATTGCCTTTTTGTCGTTTGACTCTACTCGTGTAAGTGCCAACGATGTGGACTATCCGCTTGATGTGGTGATGTACGATAACGAAACAAAAAAAATGATAGAACATCGCTTTGAAAAAGACGACCTCGCTCATTTGTCCTTGCAGTGGAGTATGTTGCTCAAAAATTCAGTTCAGCGGCTACCCAACGACTGGATGGACGTAGTATTGAATCAGATTGAGTAAAAAATTGTTATCTCATAAAATCATGCAAATACACGTTCGGCACGAGCTTCGTTATACTTACAGCAACTCTGTAAAATTAGGGCCGCATATCTTGCACTTGACACCCAAAGCCTATCCACACCAGCGTATCATTGGTTACGACTTGGTTATTGAGCCGCAGCCTGTCAAGATTGTCAAAAATATGTCGGTAGAAAGCAACATTCAGCACGTGGTTTTTTTTGGCGACAACACCAGTTATCTCACTATCAAGACCAACGTCATAGTTCAGTCAGACGATTTTAATGTTTTTGATTTTTTACTTTATCCCTTCGATACCCAACAGCTACCTTTCAACTATCCCGAAAACATCAGAACGCTACTACACCCCTACCTCCAACGAGACGGTGTAACGATGGCCATAGATAATTTTGCACGGCAAATAGCCAACACAGCCAAATGGCAGACAGTTAATTTTTTGACTCATTTGTGCCAATATATCCATCAAAATTTTGTCTATGAACGCCGAGAAGAAGGCTTACCCTACCCACCCGAACACACCCTAACAACCCAAAAAGGTACTTGTCGAGACTTTGCACAGTTGTTTATAGCCACTTGCCGCAGTACGGGCTTGGCAGCTCGGTTTGTGAGTGGGTATTTGTATGGTAGCCTGCAACAAGCCCACGAACTGCACGCTTGGGCTGAGGTATATTTGCCAGGTGCGGGTTGGCGGGGTTTTGACCCTACCGAGGGCGGGGCAGTTATCAACAACCATATTTATCTGGCCACATCGACCGATGCCGCCCTCATTACCCCAGTAGCCGGTACATTTGGCGGCGACGGCCAGTCGCTGCTTGTGGCTGAGGTCGATGTGTGCGAGGTCTAAGTATCACAAAACAATTATAGTACTAATAGTTGGCCAAAGTGTTGTAATATTACAAACCCATATAGTATCGTCAATCTTAAAATCATTGGCCGACGGTGTTACTATTATAATCGGTATATGATTCAAATCTTGTTGTGCTATTGAGTTGCCCTTTGTAAGTTTGGGAGTATTGCTGTATTTTATTTCAAAACCCAAAATAGCAATATCACCTCTGACCAATACTAAGTCAAGCTCAGTACCATCGGCAGTTCTATAAAAATAGGGTTTGATGTGATGAGGTAAATTAGCTATAATTTGTTGAATAACATAACCCTCCCACGAGTTGCCTACATACTGACTACCTGTAAGCATATCCATATTGCTTATTGCCGCCAAAGAGTGAAACAAGCCCGAGTCTCTAAAATAAAACTTGGGTGCTTTAACAATTCGTTTACTGATATTGATAAAAAAAGGATGCAAACGGCGTATTAAAAAAGCCGACTCAAAAAAATCTAAATAACGACTTATAGTAGGGCTTGACAGCCCCATAGAGCGGCATAAATTGTTGATATTTAGTAAATTACCATGAACCCCTACCAACATTGTAAGTAAATTTCGGATAACAACGGGGGACGCACCAAGACCCAAAATTGGCAGCTCTCGCTCAACATAACTCATCACAAAGTCGCCCAGACGACGGTAGGCTGTTTTATCGGTATTTGCCAATAAAATATTTGGAAAGCCACCTCTCCACCAGTGTGTCTGATAAGTAATGTTGTGTTTTATTTCTTCAAAAAAAACAGGAGCAAGTTCGATATATGAAATACGCCCAGCCAATGATTCTGAACTTTTGACCAATAATTCGGGAGAAGCCGAACCTAACAAAACAAATCTACCAGCAACTCTATGTTTATCTATCAACGACCGCAAAATCGGAAAAAGTTGTGGCATACGTTGTATTTCATCAATAATTATGAGTTCATCTTGCCTTTCATTAAGATATAGTTCAGGATTTTGCAAACGGTTAGTGTCTTCAACAGATTCTAAATCTAAATAAATAGTTGATTTTTGGAAATGCCTTTCTAAGGCTTTGGCTAATGTAGTTTTACCAACCTGCCGTGGCCCCAACAATGCCAATGCTGGCATATCTTCAATTAGTTCAAGTAGTTCGGTAGTTATTTTTCGCTCTATCATAATACCGTAAATGTAACATTAAATATTACATTTACGGTATTAAATATAATATTTTTCGAGTTAGTTTTCAAATTACAATATCACACAAATTTAAAAAACAAAAAATACAGTTAAATTACGCTTTCTTTTTACTTACATATCAAACAGATAATAGGTTTTGGACGTTAAGTGATAGAACAAAACCGTGCCTCCAAAATCTTACAATCAAAGTCATTTATCAAATTCTTAATATATTTCTAAACTATGAACCGCAGAAACGCACTTAGTAGAGTTGCACTTTTGATGGGAGGAGCCATATCGGCACCCAGTTTGCTGGCATTTGGCGGCAACAACCCCAGTAACAAAGTAGCTGACTTTGGCCTAAACGATGCCCAACGCTCACTATTGGCCGAAATCACCGAACACATCATTCCTCGTACCAGCACGCCTGGTGCCAAAGATGCAGGTGTGAGTACATTTATTGAAAAAATGCTAAAAGACTGCTACAAAACGCAGGAGCAGCAAAACTTCATGGACGGCCTCACTGACCTTGAAACCAAAGCCATGGCCATGCACAGCAAAAGTTTTTTATCGACAACCAGCGACCAGCAAGTAGCCATACTAAAAGTGGTTGAAAAAGAAACGATAGAAATGATGAAAGCTGCCAATGTACAGCAAGTAAAAGTAGGCGACAATGTCGATAAAGAAGTTGTTACGTCCAAAAAAATCAAAGGTACTCCATTTTGGAGACTACTTAAAGAACTGACACTTTTTGGGTATTTTACCTCAGAGCAGGGTGCAACCAAAGCCCTCAATTATGTACCTATCCCAGGCCGCTATCAGGGTAATATTCCATACAAAAAAGGCGATAAGGCTTATGCGCTATAAGCTAAATTAAGAATTAAGAGTGTAGAATTAAGAATATTTTTAATTCTACACTCATCACTCATCACTCATAACTATAAAAATGTACTTAAACATAGACGCAAAAAAAGAAGCTACCTACGATGCCATCGTAGTTGGCTCAGGAATAAGTGGCGGCTGGGCGGCCAAAGAACTAACCCAGAAAGGCTTACGAGTAATTTGTTTGGAGCGTGGCCGAGACGTAAAGCACGTTGAAGGCTACGAAACGGCCATGAAAGCACCGTGGGAATTTGACCACCGTGGTCGGCCAACTACCCAAGCACTTGAAGAGTATTGGGCGGGCGCACGCACAGGCTATACTGCCAACGAAGAACACCGCTATTTGTTTGAAAACGACAAGCAAAATCCATACACCGAAACCCGTGGTTTTGACTGGATTCGGGCTTATCACGTGGGCGGCCGCTCGCTGCTGTGGGGCCGCCAGAGCTACCGCTGGAACGAAGAAGACTTTATGGCCAACGCCAAAGAAGGCATATCGGTCGATTGGCCAATTCGCTATGGAGACCTTGCTCCTTGGTACGACTATGTAGAGCGTTTTGCGGGCATCAGCGGCTCAAAAGACGGCTTGTCGGTATTGCCAGACGGCCAGTTTCAGCCAGCAATGGAACTCAATATCTTGGAAAAGCACGTCAAGGCCGAACTCCAGCGCAAAATGAACCGTACCGTAACCATTGGCCGAGTGGCGCACCTCACTAAGCCTACTGCCGTACACAGTGCCGTAGGGCGTGCTTCGTGCCAGTTGCGTAATATGTGTATGCGTGGTTGCCCTTATGGAGGGTATTTTAGCTCGCAAGCAGCTACTCTACCTGCCGCCATGAAAACAGGCCGATTTACACTCGCCCCCAACAAAATCGTTACAGAAGTGATTTATGACGAAAAATTGGGCAAAGCCACAGGCGTTCGCACATTAGACCAAAACACAATGGAAGTAAAAGAATATTATGCCAAAATAATATTCTTAAACGCCTCGGCAATAGCTTCAACCAGTATTTTGATGAACTCAAAATCAAATCGTTTTCAGAACGGTTTGGGCAATGACTCTGACCAATTAGGCCGTAACATCATGGACCACCACTTGGCAGTAGGTGCTTCGGGAGAATATGACGGGTTTCAAGATAGTTATTATTATGGCCGCCGCCCGAATGGTGTGTATATTCCTCGCTATCGCAACTGGAACGGCGACAAACGAGACTATACCCGTGGCTTTGGCTATCAGGGTGGTGCAAGTCGTGGCTCTTGGGGCCGTGGTGTGGGTATGGAAGGCTTCGGTGCTGCCTTTAAAGACAGTCTCTCTGACCCAGGCGGCTGGTCGATGGGAATCGGTGGTTTTGGTGAGATGCTACCAAACGAAAAAAATAGATTTACACTCACTGACCAAAAAGACAAATGGGGCTTGCCAATCGTCAATTTTGATGCAGCCTACGGCGAAAACGAACTCAAAATGCGTATCGATATGGAGAACGATGCCGTTGAAATGCTCCAAGCCGCTGGCCTCAAAAATGTACGTGGCTACAACGACAAAACCAAAAACCCGGGTATTGGTATTCACGAAATGGGAACGGCTCGCATGGGTAGAGACCCAAAAACGTCAGTACTCAATGCCAATAACCAGATTCATGCTTGCAAAAACGTCTTTATGACCGATGGCGCAGCCATGACCTCGGCCTCGTGCGTAAACCCATCGCTGACTTATATGGCTCTTACAGCACGTGCAGCGGCATTTGCCGTGAGTGAAATTACCAAAAAGAATTTGTAAAACACCGTTTCGGTTGGCGGCAATGCCGCCAACCGAAATTTATTAAAAACAATACCATGCTAACAACCATCGAAGGAACTTACGAAAACGGACGGGTGATTCTGAACGAAAACCCACCAAGCCAAGCCAAAACAAAAGTATTTATTACTTTTTTGGAAGATATAGAAAA
>JAYVJH010000034.1:0-1595 GCA_043769455.1 Runella sp.
TTTGTGAAATAGCTTTGTAAGTTATCCATTGTGTTCTTTTTTGAAGGTAAATTTACACCGTTTTTTGCCATTTAAGAAATCTGTAGAGTTTTCAGTTACATACTATTTTTTCAAAATCTTCACCTCTACTCTTCGATTGGTTTGTCGGCCTTCTTCGCTGTCGTTGGTGCCGATTGGCTGCGTTTCGCCGTAGCCTTTGCTCTTGATGCGGTCGGGCTCTACGCCCTTGCCAATGATGTACTCTCTCACAGAGTCGGCACGCCCTTGCGATAGAGTTTGGTTGGCTTCGTCCTTGCCCACGTTGTCGGTATGCCCGCCGATTTCGATAATTAGTTTGGGGTTTTCGATTACCGACAACGCAATTCTGTCCAATTCTGGGTAAGAGTCGGGCCTTACGTCGGCTTTGCCTGTATCAAAAAACAAGTTATTGAGCGCAATTTTTGCACCTTCTTCAATGGCTACCAATTTCAAGTTTGAGTTTGCGATTTCTTTATATTCATCAATATTTGTCAAATCAATATTTTGAGATTCTGCCAAATAGTTTTTGGCAATGGCTCTGAAAGCATATTTCTTGCCTTTTGGCAACACAATTTTGTACTCACCCGTCAGCGGATTGGTTTGTGCCGTGCCAATTTCTACACCATCGCTTAGATTTTCATAAATAATTTTGGCATCAATTGGTTTACCTGTTTTTGGGTCAATGACTTTGCCGCTCACCAACACCACAGGCTCGGGTGCAGGTGCGGTAGGTATGCCTGTATCGGGCTGCGAGCCTTCGCCTCTGAGTTTGATTCTGATGATGTCGCCTTTGCCCAATGTATTTTTTTTAGAAACCATATAGGCATAGTCGCCCGAAGCGGCTACGGTATAGTAGGCATCGTAGCCTTCGGTGTTGATGGCTGCCCCCAAATTGACAGGCTTAGACCATTTTTCCCAAGTTTTATCAAGTCGTTTGGTATAATAAATATCGTTGCCACCCTGCCCACCCGTGCGGTCGCTTGAAAAATAAAGTGTAACACCGTCAGATGCTAAAAAGGGCGTTGTTTCTGTAAATTCATCGGTACAAATGTCATTACCCAGATACAATACCCTTGACCAAGTGCCATTTTTTTGTAGAAAACTGGCGTATAAATCGTCTTTGGTACTTTTCTTTTTTTCACTAAACGACATCAATAACGTTTTACCATCGTTGGACAGTATCCCACTCATATAAACCCCCTTACTGAGACTTTCTAAGTTAGGAATATTCAGCTTTTGTGGTTGCGACCAGCCATTGGCAGTACGGTTGCTCATCGAAAATCCCCGAGTTTCGTAGCTACCGTTGTTGTATGCACCCATAATGAGCAGTTTGTTGCCATCGGGCGTGATACTATATGCACAGTTGTACTCGTCTTTGTTGAGTGGGCTACCCATACGTCGAGCCAGCGACCATTGGTCGTTTTGTAGTTCAGAATACCAAATATCCTGACTGCCATTGGTGCCGTTGGTGTTTTGTGGGTGGCTTACTCGTGCAAAAAACAACATTTTGCCATCGGGCGAAATCAACGGGTTTATTTCGTTGTATTCTGAATTGACCATATTGCCCAAGTTTTCGA
>JAYVJH010000035.1:0-3851 GCA_043769455.1 Runella sp.
TGCTGGCCTGTTTTGAGAGCAAAAACGGTTTTGATAGAACCAATTACCAACTGCACCAACACAATGACAATCATGCCAATACTCATCAGATTCAACAGGCTACGATTGCCTTCTACCAGTACGTTGTCTATTATTTTTTGAACATAAATAGACGTAGCCAGTCCCAAAATGGTATAGATAATCGCCCCAAACAACGCCTCAATCATCACCGTTTTGTGGGGGCGCACCAACTGCCAAAAACGAGCCGCCACCGAAACTTTCTGGTTGCCTCGTTCAAAACTTTCGTCGGGTAGTAGCAGTACCAACGCACCCGTCCAAATGGCCTTAAAATCAGTATGGCTTTTTTTATGAAACTTACCATCACCAGGGTCCATCACCAAAATATATTTGGGGGTGGTTTCGTAAATGACGACGTAATGCAGCCCCCCAGCCCCCGATGGGGGAGCAATAAAAGTCCCCATCGGGGATTTAGGGGCTACTTCGGGGGTTTGGGATGGTACGCCGCGCGGGCTGTTTACCATTACATGGGCGATGGCGGGTTTTGGTATTTTGAATAGGCTCTCAAATGTACCCCGTACGCCTTTGGCCTGAAAGCCCAATTTGTTGGCGGCCTCCAAAAGCCCCAAAATGTTAGTGCCTTTTTGGTCGGTATTGGCCAACTGCCTGATACGGGCAATAGGCAACCGAAGCTCATAATGTGCCGCCACCGAAGCCAAACAAGCCGCCCCACAGTCGGTTATATCGTGTTGTTTTATTTGTGTTCGTTTCATAAACTAATGAAGAAAATTAAGAGAATGAAGAAAATGAAAAGAACGATGATGATGTTTTGGAAGCATTACTTTCATTCCTACTCCGTGGCCTGTGTCTCCACAGGCTACCCATTAGGTCTGTGAAGACACAGACCACGGAACAGCATTACTTTCATTCCCTTCATTTATTTCATTGTCTTCATTCCCGAAGGGTCCAGCCAATCTTCTACCTTATCAAACAGCAACTGCGCCAGGCTGCGGCGTGTTACCACAAACCGAGCCTGCAAGGTCATACCTTTTTTGAGCGGGGCGATATAGCCATTTTTGAGTTTGAGGCTCGTTGTTTGTAGTTGTGCTTTAATTCTAAAAACAGGCTGTTTGTCGTTTAGTACAAAATCGTTTGAAATCTCTATCACACGGCCATGCGCCAAGCCCCACTCACGGTAATTGAGCGCATCGAGCTGCATCACTACGTCTTGCCCCGTTTTGACAAGCCCCATGTCTGACGGCTTCACAAAACACTCTACCAGCAGGCTGGAATCGGGCGATATAAGCCCCAACGCCTCGCCGCTCTGCACCATACTACCCTCGTACTTGCCCGCCCATTGCTGCACCGTACCGCTCACAGGCGCACGTAGCACGTACATGTCTCGCTCACGCAGTAGCTGGGCTTCTTGGGCTTGCAACTCACTTAAATTGAACCTATTGCTACTCAAGTCGGCCTCCCATTGGCTCACTTGCCGCTCTATGAGCAGCCTAAACTCTTCGTATAGCTGGTCTGACTCGGCTTTTTTGGCATCGTACTCACGGGTGGCTATTACTTTTTCGTTGTGTAGGTAAGTATCGGCTTGTAGTTCTTTATCGACTTTGTTGCGGCGTATTTCGTTTTCTTGTAGTTGGGCTTGTAGCTGGTTATACTGCTGGGCATAGAGCGACGACCGAAAACGGCGATTGCCCAAGGCTTCGCTGATGTCGGTTTTGGCATCGGTCAAAAACCGCAGGTCTGTTACAAGCATCTGCCGCTCGGCTTGTAGGTGGCGGCAGAGCCGCAGCCGCTCATCTATGCCGTCGGGGGCGAGTGTGAGCAGCGTATCGCCCACACGCACGAGACCGTTTTCTCGTACCCCCACGGCCAGCACACGCCCACCTACCAGAGGCCGAATGTCGGTCTTTTCGGCTACCGACCGCACCATACCCGCCGCCGATACCGATACATTGACCCTAATAAAAAAAGCGGCTATTGCCGCCCCTACCACCGCCCCCAACACAATGCCATAGAGCCACATCGCCCTCGCCCGTACCTCTGGCAAGTACAAGTGTGTGGTGTTATTTAGGAATGTTTCGGGTAGTAGTTGGGGCATTGGTTTAGTTTAGTTCGGAGTGTAAGTCCAGACCAACGGACAGGGTATAATCAATTCGCTTCTTCTCTTTTTTAATAAATGTAAGAATCAGTATTGGTACGAAAAGAATAAGCATAAAGTTTAACCATACACTTTCAACTTCTTGCTCATTAAAAGCCCACCAGATAGTCAATTTTTCTAAAATAGAGTTGTTTTCAAATGGTGAGTTCACTGAAGTTACTATAAATTTTTTGTGTAATGAGTTTTTGGAAACTAAATCAAAGTTATAGTATTTGACAATCCACCCGTTTAAAATATTACCGAACGTGAAAAAAAATTTAAGAAAAATAGACAATCGAATCGAAAAAAAGCCAAGCCCATTTGCAAAAACACGTAATATATCTACCAAATAAGATTTATTTACAGGAAAGGAGTCGGTACAATAATTGAGGTGAAAGTTGCAATAGTCTCTAAACGTTAATAGCTTTTTCCTGGCTGGAAAATATTTAAATTGGGTACAATGGTAGTAATACAGTGAAATATCTAAGCACCAACTCAAAAAAACTACTAAGAATAGCCCAGACCATTTCAAATGAAAATTTACAACAAACCAGTTTGCTTCATTCTTTAAATCGGGTGTGGAATAATAGGTAGATGCCAAATCTGTAACAATAGATATTATCAGAATTGCGGGTAAAACGTAAGTATTATTATTCGTTGGCTTCATTAAGATAGGATTATTACAAGTCGTTTTTTGGAGGTGATTTTCAAAAAACGACTTGTATAGACATTATTTTACGATTAAAGTATCGCCTTTAACAATTAAAGTATCTCCTTTTTTAACTGTTATATTGATTTGAGTTTGGCTATTATTGCTCCCACCAACAACCACATTGTTTCCATTCCCACTGCCACAACTTGAAAGTAAAAGTACTGCACCTAAGATTAGTAATGGAAGAAAACCTCCATTAGTTTCTACTAATTCTTGTTCTTGGAGGTCTATTAAACCATCTAATGAATAATCAGAAAATGTTATATTTCTCATGTTCAAGATTATTTAAGTTTAATAGGAACAGTAACATTCAAGTTGGCACTGGTACTATCAGAGGATGCTTTTGCGCTATCAGAACTTGAACTTTGCTTGTTGTTACTTCCGCCAACAACTACGTTGTTACCGTTTCCAGTACAAGCAGATAGTAATAATGCTACACCAATAACAAGCAAAGGCAAAAATCCCCCATCTGTCTCTTGCTGCTCTGAGTGCGAGAGTTCACTCACTCCGTAATTTTCTAATTGTAAAGTCATGTTGTTTGTAATTAAAGGGTTAAAAAATTGTTATCCCAAACCTTATGAGCCTCTGCAGTTGCTGTGTGGTGTTTGGTTGGTGCAAATTAAGGCTCTAAAATATGCAAATAAAAACAAAAATAGTTATAGTTTACTACTGTCAGTTATAATTTATTACTTTTGGTTAAATCGGTAATTATTTGTAGTTTTCGGCTCAAAATCTATCTAAAATTATGCGACAGTCATCTGTGGGGTCTAAAATAAAACAAGTCAGAGAATTACGCAACTTCACACAAGACTATATGGCACAACGCCTCGAAATATCGCAAGCAATGTATAGTAAAATAGAACGTGGTGAGTCCGATATTGGGCTGGGGCAACTCAACAAAATAGCCAAAGAACTTGATATAGACCTTACGCATTTATTGACTTTCGATAGTAGCTTGATGATTAAAAAAATAACAAATAAACAATTAGC
>JAYVJH010000036.1:0-5018 GCA_043769455.1 Runella sp.
GTACCCACCGATGAGCTATGCTTGGACAGTATCGTTCAGACCCAACTACGCCCCGGGGCTTTCTCGCATCACCAAACGTGGGGCCGTGGTTTTGGTGAGGTGAATGTCCAATATGGTTGAGTTATGTTAAACAGTAAAAGGTTAAATTTCAACAGATTGCCCAATATTGTTTTGGCTTAATTGTGGTTTTATCAATCTAAAATAAACGCCCTGCATCAGTATTAAATCATCGTGTTTGCCGATTTCGGCTATCTGCCCGTTTTGTAAAACTATAATTTGGTCAGCTCTTTTGAAAGTACTAAGGCGGTGAGCAGCTATGACAACGGTTCTGTTTTCAAAAAACGTTTCTAAATGTGTCAAAATAATATCTTCATTTTCAGAGTCTAACGCACTTGTGGCTTCGTCTAAAACAAGAAATTGAGGATTTTGATAGATGGCTCTTGCTAATAATATACGTTGTTTTTGGCCATGACTTAGCCCTCGGCCAGTTTCTCCAATTCGAGTCTGATAACCCAAAGGTAGTGTTACTATTTCTTGTTCGATGTTGGCAATCTGTGTAGCCTGCTTCAGTTTTTCGTAGTCTATATTTTCATCTTCCAAAGCAATGTTGTTGAGTATTGAATCGTTATAAATTCGCCCATCTTGTAAAACTGCCGCACAGCTTTTTCGCCATTGGCTAAGGCTTACGCTGTTCAAATTCAGATTGCCAAGTGTTATTTCACCATACGATGGTTGGTAAAATCGAAGTAATAACCTTAGCAAAGTAGTTTTTCCACAACCACTATGTCCTACGATAGCCGTAGTTTTATTTTCGGGTATTTCTATCGAAATGTTTTTCAAAACCAATTCTTTATTGCCCTGATATTGAAAAGAAACATTTTGAAAAATCAGGGTTTGGTTTGTCGGTAAGTTAAGATTATTGCTATTGCCCTCATTTTCTTCGGGTGCTATCTGGTCTATCTCGGCCAAACGTTTGAAACTGATACGAGCAGATTCGGAATACTGAATAAACATAACTAATTGGGCAATAGGGGCATTTAAGAAGCCAATGATGAACTGAGTGGAAATCATCCGCGTCGGCGGTCCGATCACCCATTGTCATCGTACCTTCTAATACCGCTTTTGCACTAAAAAAAGTAAGAACGATATTTTTGAGATTATTGATAATCTGCGTTCCTAATTCTTGCGTTTGACTGATAGTCAATGATTTGAGATTGACTCGATATAGTGCCGACTGAATAGCCTCCCATTTCCAACGTCGTTTTTTTTCATAGTTGGCTATTTTTGTATCTTGAATCGTATTAACGGTTTCTATCCAGTAGCTTTGATTTTTGGCATTCAAATCATACGTCCCCCAATCTAATTTTTCTTGAACTTTCAGAAATAGTAAAATCCAGCCGATGTATAGTAAGCTACCTACTAAAAACACAAAAAATAGATTGATATTGAAAATAAACAAGACAACGCCAAAAACAATGAGCGACAATAACGAGAAAAAAGTATTGATGAGTACGTTACTCAAAAAAACTTTGATTCGTTCATGGTCATTGGCTCTTTGAAGAATATCGCCTATCATTTTTGTTTCAAAGTAGGTAATGGGTAGCTTCATCAATTTGATGAGATAGTCGGAAACCATCGCTATGCTGAGGCGACTGGTTAGGTGTGCTAATAGCCAGTTTTTCAAGATATTAGCCAAGCCAGTTGCAAGGATTAGTAAAACGTTGGCCAAGAGCAAGATATAAATGAAATTTATGTCTTTGGTACGAATACCTACGTCATACATAGCCCTCATAATAAAAGGTAGAACAGCCTGTATGCCTGTAATCAACAACATAACCACTAAAAGCTGTACCAGACTACTTTTGTAAGGCTTCAAATAAGCCAATGTGCTTTGTAGTGCCTTGTATTTTCGGCGAGGTTCGCCTTCTGTAAACTCCAAAAAATCGGTCTGTGGCTCTAAGGCCATCACGGCACCTTTTTCGGATTGAGACAACCAATTATCGCAAAACTCTTGGTACGAATACCGAATTAGACCCGTAGCAGGGTCAGAAATATAGATATATCGGGCGTCTGTCTTGTAAACTACCACAAAGTGCTTTTGCTGCCAATAAACAATGCAGGGCAGGGGCATCTTGGCTTTCAAGGCTCCAAAGCCCATCATGGTGGCATGGGTTCTAAAACCAGCTATTTCGGCAGCATGGGCAATGTCCATAAGCGAAACTCCCTCTCGGGTCATACCACATTTGTCTCTCAAATATTGTAACGAAAGATATTTGCCATAATATTTGGCCACAATCATAATACAAGTTGGCCCACAGTCCATTGTATCTAATTGTTTGTAATGAGGGAAATTTTTAAACATCCTTTGTTTGCAAAAGCTATTATTATAAACTACGTTTTTGTATTTTTGTGAAGCATTAAAACCATATTTATTATACCCCAGTTAGCTATGCCACAGTTAGAAAAAAGCGAAGAAGTGATTGATATTATTGAAAGAATACCTACCACTTTCGGTATTTGGTTATCGGGGTTACTTGTGTTTATGTTGGGCTTAGGTGTTTTTGTTTGTTGGTTTGTCAAATATCCTGATACTATTGAGGGCGAAATAACTATTAACTCTCCCAACGTACCCGTTCGATTGGTGGCAACTACTAATGGGCAACTCGATTTGCTGGTGAAGGCATCGCAAGTAGTACATAAAGACGAGATGATTGCCGTTATTAAAAATCCTGCCAACATAAACGATGTGAAGCGCATTAAACAAGATTTAGCGGCAATAGACATACAAGACTTAGAAAAATCAATTTTGATCTTTTCGGCCAAGAAAAATCTACAATTAGGCGATATAGAGTTTAAATATGTGGCTTTTTTGAATGCTTGCAACGATTATCAAAATTTTTACAATAGCAATCTTTTTGACAAACAAAGCAGAGATTTTGAGAGTTTGATTGCTGAACAAAAAAGGTCTTTGGCGCAAAAAGAACAAATCAGAGATACCCGAGACGATGCCTACACGGCCTCGTTCAAAGAATTACAAGGAGGGGACTTTGCTAAACAAAAAAATAATTTCTAAGGTACAATACGAACAAATACGAGCCAATTACCTACGAAACCAAGAGGGTTTGGAGCGAGCCGAAGACGAAATCATAGCTACTCAAGTACAAATCAAAGACCTAAAAAACAAAATAGGGCAAGCCGACATTCAGAAATACCAAAATGCCAGCGAGCTGAAACTACAACTATTGGCAACTTACAAAGAACTGTTGGCCAATATTGCCTCTTGGGAACAACGCTACGCCATAGTGTCGCCGATTGACGGCGAGGTAGAGTTTTTGCAGTTTTGGACCAACGAACAATTTGTAAATACCGGCCAAGAGTTATTTTCGGTAGTGGCCAACAACAACAAAAACGTCTTGCATGGCGAGGTAATACTGCCCGCCATAGGCTTAGGTAAAGTAAAAGCAGGCCAGCAAGCACTCATTTATCTCAACGATTATCCATCTGACGAATATGGCATTGTGGAGGGTCAAATTACAAAACTATCTGCAGTGTCATCAGTGAGCCGAAACCCCAACGGCGGTGTTATGTACCTCAATATGGCTCAAGTTGAGCTCAAATACAACAAAGAACTCCGCATCGACCACGACGTTAAACTCGCTTTTAAACCCAGCATGAAAGGCCAAGTAAGCATTGTTACCGAAGACAAACGACTACTACAACGCTTCTTCGAGAGTTTTAGGACTTTGACAAGGAAACGTTAGAGCGGTTGCTCTCTACGCTCCCATCGTCCAAAAGAAAGCCCATTGACCAAATTACCTTTTGAGTAAAAACCTTCAAACAAAACCACTCCTTTACCGTTTGTACCTTTAAATAGTCCTTCTTTTAAACCATTTTTCAACATACCCGAAATTTTAATTGTGGCTGTTCCGCTTACTTCATAATACTCGTCAAGCCCGTTGCCATCTACTACCAATTGCCGCCCTGTACTATCCCAAACCGATACATAACGCACTGCTTCATTTTGTTTTCGGTGTCTAACAAAAGCTATTTGGCCGTTATAAAACCAATGCGTATCAACCATCTTTGGCCCTATTTCTTCATTGTTAAATTCATAGGCATTTGAAACTCGTCCATTGGGATAGTACAAATACATTCTTCCATCTAAGGTTCTTTGGCGAATTTTTCTATTTTCAAAAAATGCAACGATGGGCGGAGTTGGGTTTTCGCCTACCAGATAGGTTTCAAAAATCCGTAGTGTATCTGATGGCTTTTCTAAAAATCGTGGTCTGTATCGTTTAGACGAGTCTATTCTGACTGTTTCGATTTTAATTCGCTCATTTCCTTTTTTCTTAATCTCAAACCACTCAATATTTCCTCTGATATCGCCTGTTAGTGTATCTACGGCATATTGTCGGTAATATCGGGCTTGATTGGCTGTGGGCAATATCTTTCTGTTTTTGTCAAAATATTGTGTTGCCATGCCATACTGATTGCTAAAAGGTGTATCGTTAAAAAATGGAATCTCGATAATACCTGTTTTTTTAGCACCCAAAACCGCACACAAGTTTTTGGCATTGACCAGCCCAATTACCCGCAACGCTTCTTTGTCGCAGTCTTCTCTTAGTCCAAGCACTATTTGAGTATCAAAATGAGTACTGTCTTTAAAAGTTACTCTCACCTCTACGTTTTGTTGTACGTTAGCCACTTTGGCCGCAAAAGGTATCTGAACCGTAGCAGCTATGAATTTTTGCAGGTTTGCTATTTCAGTGGTTTGAGCAAAACCGTAACTGTAACCAATTAAAGCACAAAACAATACTATAAATCTCATGGTTTGGAATAGGTCTTTAAAATAAAAGCGTGAATAAACAACGGTGTATAGAGTGCGACATAACTATTCAGAAAGCTGAATAGGACTTTTCAGAAAATGATATTCCAGAAATCTTCTATCCATTTTTCAGCAAATGATAAAGAATCTGATGCTTTTTTAAAAGCGTTGTCAATGAGTTGATTTAGATGCT
>JAYVJH010000037.1:0-5038 GCA_043769455.1 Runella sp.
CGATTATTACAAACATAACCTCATTCTCAATAACTTAGTACTTTTCGATTGGCCGATAATATACACCGACGGTCATTATTTATGTTACTACAACGCCTATTATTTTGTTCCTGCACTGTTGGCTAAGGCTTGGGGTGGTGTAGCGGTTGTTCATTTTTATATGTTTGGTTGGGCTTGGTTGGGGCTAACGCTGCTGTTTGGGTTGTTGCACAAAATCGGTGGTTGGAGTTTTGTGTTATTGTTTATGTTTTTTAATAGTACCAAAACCATACTACTCGTTTACGAAGCACTCAAATCGCCAGATACGATTATGGCCACACTTGCTGACTTATGGACAAACGACCATACCATAGAACTCATCAAAACGCCAGGCGGCCTCACATACCCCAGCCACGTGGAGTCGATGACTGCCGTGCCTCAACACGCCATCGCTGGGTGGCTCGCTACTGGTGTGGTCGTTTATCAATGGTCTGCAAGGCGACTATTGAGCGATAGTCATGAGTCGTGGGTCATGGGTAGTCGTTTGTTGATATTGGCGGCTTTATTGCTCTATTGGTCTCCTTTTGTGGCATTGGGGTTGTTACTCGTTTTTGGATTTAGAACAATACAACAAAACATAAGCTATCATCAAGACCATTGTTTTGACAATAAATTATACATCATACATCATACATCTTATATCATAATCGTTGCCCCTACTCTCTTGTACTACACTGGCCACGTACCCATGAACGACCCACAAGGATTTATCATAAACTTTATCCAAACACCACACCAATATTTACTTTTGGCTACTTTTTTGGTCATAGAGGCCATTTTTTGGGGCGTGCTGATTTGGCTAATTGAACGAAAATACGGTATTCTAAAACAAAATTATGGTCTGGTCATTACGGCCATTCTAATACTTTTTCTGTTACCATTTTATCACTACGGCCATTTCAATGATTTTATGCGGCGAGTAAGTTTGCCTGCTTCGATGGTGCTGTGTTGGGGGCTTTGGCAGTTGTTTATTAAAATACAAAATCAAAAATCAATTTTAAAATATACCCTTACCGCTTGTTTGGCTGTGGCCTCGGTTTTGCCTATTAAGCATCACCTAAGTTGGTTTACGGAGCGTCCGTACATGGGCGTTACCAACAAGTCGATAACAGATTTTTCGGGGCAGACCATTCATTATTTAAGCCAATATCACAAAGGCGAGTTTGACGTTACGGCCCAATATTTAGGCGATAGTAGCTCTGTTTATTGGCAGTATTTAAGAAAAAAATAGCGAAGGACAATTTTTACTGCGGTATTATGACTTCTTTTTTGAAATTGTATGGGCAGTGTAAGCAGCCGTTGCGGCAGCAATAGCCACGCTTGGTATGATAAACACTCGTAAAGACAAAATAGCCGTCTGCATTGGTGTAATAGTCTTCTTCGTCCAGCCCATGGAGTTTCATGAAGCTACGTGTAGTATTTTTTTTACCTTTATTCATGTCAATTTTAACTATAAATTTAGGTAAATTGTTCAATCAATAAATTTGAAAAACAAATGAAAAACTAAATTTGTTCTTTATCTGTTTACTGTTGTAAGCAACAGCGCATTGATGCCAAACTGGCAACTACTTGGACACCCTACCATTTTTATTTAGACCAAAAACTACTACATTGTGGCGCAAATGCGTTTCAGTTAGTAAAAATCAACGGTAACTGGAAAATATAAAGCATCATAGACACCCGAAAAAAAGAAAATTGTAAATAAATAATGACATGAACACAATCACAAAAAGCCTGCTCACACTCATAGTAGCCCTTACAGTATTTGGTTTTACGCCAACAAAACCCACTAAAAAAGTGGCTAAACTACCTACTGCCGATGCCGATAATGGTGGTATAAAACTACCCAAAGATTTTGGGGCAGTTGTTGTATCGAACGATGCTGGTAAAGCCAGACACTTGGCCGTCAATGCCAATGGTGATGTATATGTGAGGCTCAGGACGCTCAAAAATGGCAAAGGTATGGCCGTTTTGAAAGACAAAAATGGCGATGGAAAAGCCGACGAAAGTACCTATTTTGGTGATTTTGCGGGAACGGGCATTGCCTTTGCCAACGGCTATCTGTACGCCACGTCCAATACCGAAGTTTATCGTTATAAACTCAACAACGGCCAGCCCGATGAAGCCTCAAAACAAACCATCGTAAAAGGCTTGCCCGAGCAACGCCAACACGAAACCAAATCTATTGCACTCGACGAAGCGGGTAATATTTATGTGGCAATAGGCGCACCCTCAAATGTGTGCCAAGTCGAAGACCGTAAAAAAGGCTCGCCAGGCCAAGACCCTTGCCCAATTCTCGAACTATATGGCGGCGTGTGGCAGTTTAAGGCCGATAAACTCAACCAAACACAAGCCGATGGCATTAGATATGCAACAGGCATCAGAAATATTGTAGGCTTGGACTGGAACAAACAAAACAACGAACTCTACGCCATGCAACACGGACGAGATATGTTTGCCGATTATTTTCCAGAATTATACCCCCTACCCGAAGGTGATAACCTGCCATCTGAAGAGTTTTTGATGGTCAAAAAGGGTTCAGATTTTGGTTGGCCTTATTGCTACTTTGACCATATCCAAAACAAAAAACTACTAAACCCTGAGTATGGTGGCGATACCAAAACCGCTGGTCGTTGTGAAGGCAAAGATAGGCCAGTTATGGGCTTCCCAGGTCATTGGGCGCCCAACGCACTATTGTTTTACACAGGTAGCCAGTTTCCGGCTCGGTACAAAAACGGGGCTTTTATCTGTTTTCATGGCTCATGGAACCGTAGTTCTAAAAATCAAGGTGGCTATAATATTGCTTTTGTACCAATGGGTACAGACGGCAAACCATCGGGTAAGCATGAAATTTTCGCCTCCGACTTTGCGGCCATGGAATTTCCAAGTCCAGGCGCAGCCAAATCTCGACCAATGGGATTAGCGCAAGGCCCCGACGGCTCGTTATATGTGTCGGACTCGCAAAAAGGTAAGGTATGGAGGGTGATGTATTATGGCAAATAAAAAAACGCACGGGTCGATTATATCTATCAATTTATCCATTTGTATATTACTAAGCCTGACAACTTCGGTAGTAGCCCAACACAAAAAAAATCTATCTAAACCTTTGGTGATAGATAAAAATATAATGCACAAAGGCCAAAAAGTCTATGAAACTGTTTGTGCAGTTTGCCACCAACCCGACGGGGGCGGAGTACCTGGCCTCAACCCACCCTTGATTGGTACAGATTGGGTATTGGGTAGCAAGAGCAGGCTCATTGGTGTAGTTTTGAAAGGATTGCAAGAAAAAATAGAAATAAATGGCGATAGTTACGACAACATAATGCCCGCCAACGACTACTTAACAGACAAACAGATAGCCGATGTACTGACTTTTGTCAGAAATAGCTTTGGCAATAAAGCCAGTGTAGTCAAGGCCGAGGAAGTAGCAGTGTTAAGAAAAAAGTAGAATAATGCCGTTCAATATTGGTATTTTGCCGTTTGTCATATTTAGCAAAATAAATATAGTACTATGTATTGCAAACTACTTGCTATCATATACATTTGCTACATAAAACAAACAGCTATCATAAACAACCCCAGCACCTTAAACCAACGCCACCATGAAAGTCTCAATTTTGTTCCTCATCTTTTGTTTGATTGGCACAAATGCCCACAGCATAGGCCGCCCTACCAATGTATTTGCTACTTACAAGATTGTTTCACAAAAAGCAGTCGCCAAACAACAATTTAAACCCAATATCAAACCTGAGCTAACCATCGAAAAAGGTGTGAGAGTTGGCCAGCGTGTTTTCTCTGTTGTGAGTTATGTCATAGGTTTGGCTGCCAAAAAATAGTTCAACTGGCTGAAGCCAGTGGCAATTCAATAGCAATTTAGCCAGTTGAGCAAAATGCTATTTCTGCACTCAAATCTACCAACTTATTTAGATTCTCTAATTTTCTGAGCAAACCTTCTTTAAAATGTCTGTGTGCCAAAGTGCCTTGTTGCAGCACGGTATGTTTGAGTGCATTACGAACTGGCTGCCATTGCTTGATAAAATCTTTGAGATCGTCTGAAAAGTGGGCTTCGGCAAATTTTTCAAAAATATACGCCTCCGCTACTTCGTTGGGGTGTATGAGGTCGGGTTTATAAAATCGATAGTCTCGCAAATCGTCAAGCATTAGCTCATAAGCTGGAAAGTAATGTACGTTTTGGTGGCTTTGGAGTACTTCATGGCAAGCAATTCTCAACAGCGACTTACTCACTTGGTTGCCTTCAAGGGTATCTCGAGTATGGCGCACGGGGCTAAGAGTAAGAATAATTGTTGAATGACTCAATGATTGTACGATTGAATTTAAGGTAGTAATAATCTCGGACAGGTTCAAGAGTTCTTTTTTGAATGTTTGGGCTGGGGTTTTATGGCAGTTGGCTACAATTTGATTGGTGGCCAAATGTCGATATACAAAAGCCGTTCCGAGTGTGATTATCAAAAAATCGGTTTTTTGGGCAAACTGCCCTACCTCCGTTATTTTGTTTTCTATTTTCGATTGAAGTACTAACCTGTCGGTATCCCAAAACAACGAATGAAAATCGTAATGTGTGTAAACGTCTTGATTTTGAATGAATAACTGTGGGTCGGGACATATATTTTTAGTTGTATAGCTCAACTGTTTTTGAATAGAAACAGGATTGAAAACCGTCCCAAACGGATTGACGAGGGTATTGATTTTGTTGGCTCGCAACTCGCTACCAATAACATCGGCAAAACAAGAGCCTATTGTCAGAATCTGACTATTGAGGTCAATCTGGACTTTGCTGGGCTTAGGCGTTAGTTCGGTTCTAAACTGCATTAGTCTTTATAAATTGCTACTTCTATTTTTCCATCAGTTTTAACAAATCCTCGGTACATTCCCTCAGAGTTAAATGGCATGGCAACGTTACCCTGTCGGTCGAGGGCAATGATGCCGCCTTCGCCTTTGATTTTGACGAGTTTTTTCATAACTACCTCATTGGCAGCCG
>JAYVJH010000038.1:0-4317 GCA_043769455.1 Runella sp.
TATAAATCTAACTTTTGAGCAACTGCCTCATCGCTCGACCCTATAATCTGTGATGCTAAAATACCTGCGTTGGCTGCACCATTGAGCGCAACGGTAGCAACAGGCACACCAGATGGCATTTGTAAGATAGACAATACCGAGTCCCAACCATCAATCGAGTTACTGCTCTTGATAGGCACACCTATCACGGGTAGCGAAGTGAGTGCTGCAACCATACCAGGCAAATGCGCTGCACCGCCAGCACCTGCAATAATAACTTTGAGACCACGTTGGCGAGCCGTTTTTGCGTATTCATACATTTTGTCGGGAGTTCGATGTGCCGAGACAATATCTAACTGGTACTCAATTCCAAATTCTTTCAAGACTTCAGATGCTTCTTTCATTATCGGTAAGTCCGAAATACTCCCCATTATTATTCCTACCATAATATTTATTGACAGTCTTCAAATATAAAAAACCATACAAAGCCAACTATTTAAAGATTGGCTCTTATTTTTACAGCAAAATTAACTATTTATATCAAACAATATGCTTACTAACGTCGAACATATCGGTATTGCCGTCAAAAATATTGCAGAATCTGAACATATTTTCACAAAGCTATTTAATTCATTGCCTTACAAACATGAAAAAATAGAATCTGAAAATGTCAATACATCGTTCTTTAAAATAAATCAGACCAAAATAGAGTTATTGGAGGCAACAGACGAAAATAGTGCGATAGCTAAATTCATTGAGAAAAAAGGGGAAGGAATACACCACATTGCTTATGAAGTCGATGATATATTGGCAGAAATGGAAAGACTCGAAAACGAGGGATTTGTACTGCTAAACAATAAACCCAAAGTAGGTGCAGACAACAAATTAGTGTGCTTCTTGCACCCCAAGACTACAAATGGTGTGCTGATTGAACTATGTCAAGAGAAAATATAAATTTGATAGATGTGCCAAATTAAATAGTCGTGTGCTTATAGTCTGGTGTGATGGATTAAGCATGATGCTGTAAATCAGTATATTAGGCAAAACTAAAATATTGCATTATTTTTGTCTAAATACTTAGTTATCACTATATTTGGAATAAATATAAAACAAAAAATACAATGAGACAGATTCATTCGTTATTCATTGCTGCAATACTCACCTTGGGCCTTGTGTTTTGTGGCAAACCAGACACTACTACAACTCCAGACCCAATCGTTACCCCTACACCAACGCCCACTCCAACGCCTGTCGATAACTCGGACAAAGGACTGATGGACAAGACGCAAAAAAATACTTTTAAATATTTCTGGGATTTTGGCCACCCAACTTCAGGTATGGCACGTGAACGTACTACTTCTGGCGAAACTGTAACTACTGGAGGTACAGGGTTTGGCGTGATGGCTATTGTTACGGCTGCAAGCAGGGGCTGGATAACCAGACCACAGGCTGTTGAACGGCTAACTAAACTAACTAATTTTTTAGAAAAAGCCGACCGTTTTCATGGTGTTTGGCCACACTGGATGAACGGCACTACGGGTAAAGTTATACCGTTTAGTGCCAAAGACAACGGTGGCGACCTTGTCGAAACTTCGTTTATGGTAGCTGGCCTTTTAACTGCCCGTGAGTATTTTAGTAGTGGTGATGCCGCAGAAGTAGCACTGAGAGAGAAAATAAAAACCCTGTGGGAAACCGTAGAATGGAAATGGCACATCAGTAACGGTAGCTTGTATTGGCATTGGTCACCGACAGTTGATTTTGCAATGAATTTTAAACTCAGAGGCTATAACGAAGCTCTTATTACCTACGTTTTGGCCTTGGCCTCGCCTACGCAGGCAATTCCAATAAATATTTATGAAACTACATGGAAGAGTGGAGGTGATTTTTTGAGGACACAAGACTATTTTGGTTATAAGCTCGACATTGGGCCACCCTACGGCGGGCCGTTGTTTTTTGTTCATTATTCGTTTTTAGGACTTGACCCTCGACAAATGAAAGACCAACATACCTATTATTGGAAACACGCCACCAACACTACACTCATAAACAGGGCTTATTGTATCGAAAAAGCACCCAAAGAATATAATTATTCTGAAAAAAACTGGGGACTTACATCAAGCGATGACCCAAGTGGCTACTCTGACCACTCACCACAAACAGGCCGCGACAATGGTACAATTGCACCTACTGCTGCGCTGTCGTCGTTTCCTTATACGCCCTACTACTCTATGTTGGCTCTCAAAAATTTTGAAAGTGATAGCCGTCTTAGTGGTCCATTTGGATTTCTTGATGCCTACAACAAAAAAGCTAACTGGTATGGCCAAGACCATATTGCAATAGACCAAGGGCCAATAGTGGTGATGATGGAAAACTATCGTAGCGGCCTCATCTGGAAAACCTTTATGAATATTCCAGAAATAAAATCAGCGTTAGCAAAGATGAATATCCTGAAACCACAATTTGTAACGGGCTTTCAATATGCCTATATAGAAACCAACAACAAGCTATTTGATATGATGAAACACCCAGATTTGGGCAAATATGAAATTGACTATTTTGTGGCCGACAGCGGAAACACAACAATAGACCTCATGGACGAAAAAGGCGATACAGTAGTCAAAAATCTAATGACCTCACAGGCCGTTGCTGGGGCAAACATTTTATCGTTTGGCGATGGAGTGTCCGAAGGAAAATATCAGATTAGGCTCACCGTGGGTTCAAAAGTAGAAAAATTGGCAGTTTGGTTGCATTAAACAAACCAATTTTATGCTTAATTTTGAGGTCTCAAACCATCTCAAAATTGCGCTTTGGCTACAATAGATATACTAATAATAATCCCATTGGCTTGGGGTGCTTTCAATGGCTACCGCAAAGGGCTATTGATCGAAATCGTGGGAGTCATTGCTTTTATACTGGCTATGATTGTTGGTTTTAAATTTTTGAGATTTGGCACAGACCTACTCGCCCCATACCTCAGCACCGAAATCACCAGACGGATATTGCCTTATGTTGGATTTTCAATTATATTTTTCCCAACTGTGCTACTCGTCAATCGGTTAGGCTATTCGCTTCGCAACATGATAAAGTACTCAATATTAGGCACTTTCGACAACATAGCGGGGGCAGCAGTCGGTATTTTTACTTGGACATTTGGTATAAGCGTATTGTTTTGGCTACTTAGTACGGTCAATGTCAAACTACCTCCTCAACATTCCAATGGCAGTTTGTTATATCCCATCTTAGCACCTATCGCTCCTCAAATTATAGGTATCATTTCAGACTGGATTCCTGTTGGTGGCAATCTGATTAGAGAATTAAAAGAAAAATAAAATGTAATATCTTATTTCAGAATGGCTTTGTAATAATCGATAATACTCTGAAAAATGCCAAGTAACTCGCCAATTTCTCCCAAATAATACTTGTTGTCGTCTATATATAATTTGTCAGAATATTCAATAAACTGCCAAACATCGCCTGTTGTGGTGCAGCCATATAGCTTTTCGGTGGTAATTCCTTTCTTTTCATTAAATTTTCTGGCACCTACCAACTGCGCCGAACATTGTTTGATACCCTCGTCCAAATCGTTGCGTTTGGCTTCTACAATTTGAAAAATAGGAATACTGATTTCATACGATTTAGTATCTTTACTCAATATAAAATCGCACTCACCTTGCAAGCCAGCCTCTTTGTCGCCAACGAGCGTATCGCCCGAATATATCGTAAAAAACTTGCTATTGATTGTCCGTAGCTCTTTTAGTATCGGTACAACTATCCATTCGCTTCTTGCCTTTTCGCTTTTGATAGGCATTTCGGTACTTTCTTCCAATTCGGCACGCAATCTTTCGCTTGGCCGCACTGTCTGAGATATAAATACCAATGATTTTCTTTCATTTTTAACCCCAAATTTTTCTTCTAAATCTGATAAAGTAAAATCTGTATATGCCATATTTTATCATTTTAAAGTTTCAACACATCGCTCCCGAATTGCTGCGACCGAGTCAATCGGAAAAATATCGCTTTCTTTATCGTAGGTATTATAAAGGTAGGTCATCAGTTCGGCAATATCTAAATTTTCTAAGGCTTGGTTGCCTGGCATAGCTCTGTTGTACTCTTTTCCATTCACCACCATCGGTTGATACACACCATTTCTAATCCAGCATACTACGTCAGCTTTGTTTTTAAGAAACTCTTTTGAGATTGGTGGATATAAATTGGCCATTCCTTCACCATTTTTTTGATGACAGTTGGCGCAATGTAGCTGATAAAGCCCATAGCCCTCAGAAATATACTGGTCCCGTTTGATGTTTTGGCAACTAAAAGTGAGGAGTGAGAAGTGAA
>JAYVJH010000039.1:0-11828 GCA_043769455.1 Runella sp.
CTCACCTTGTGGTACGGGTACATCGGCACGTATGGCGCAGTGGGCAGCTAAGGGCAAACTCAAAAAAGGCGATACATTTATTCACGAGAGCATCATCGGCAGCCAGTTTGTGGGCAAAATTGAGGACGTTGTAAAAGTAGGAAAGCTTGATGCAGTTGTACCAAGTGTGCAGGGTTGGGCAAAAGTGTATGGCCACAACACCATTACTATTGACACTGACGACCCCTATTGCTATGGTTTTCAGGTGATTTGACGGTTATTCGCCAAAAATCAACTCATGAGCCATTTCAAAACCCTCAAAAAACTTAGACTTAGCTATCTCGGTTTCTTCGGCGCAAGAGTGCAGGTCGTATTGGGCATTTTCTGTGAGTATATACACCCAGATAGATTCATTCAGAGAGTCAATAATCCAGTATTCTTTTACACCAAATTTCCGATAATCGTTTCGTTTTTCGATATAATCTCTCGCTACCGACCCCTTTGATACTACTTCGACCAGCAAGTCGGGCGCACCAGCTATATGGCTTTCTTTGATAATCTGCTTGTTGTCGGTGGCTATAAAAATCAAGTCGGGTTGGGATACATCACCTTTTTGAAAAACGACATCGAGGGGAGATAAAAATAGCTCACCTATATTTTTTCCTTCAATAAACGTATCGATTAGTTTTACTAATCTGTGAACTATCCGCTGGTGTTTTGGTTTTGGAGATGGCATTTCTATTAAATTAAAATCACGAAGTTCGTATTGCGACTCAGCAGGCAGGTTCTTGACCATGTCCTCGTAAGTCCAATGTGTAGTTTGTGTAATGGCTTGCATAGTTATAAAATTTTGACGCAATGTAAGAAATGTTTTTTGAAAACCGATAATTTTACGCCTGACCATTCGCCGCCCGACTCTCAATTTCTACAAAAAAACGTTTGAGCCACGACTGGTCAGCACGGATTTTCCAGCGTGAGAGCCACTTGGCTTTGGTTTCTACCAAATTATCGAAAACAGTAGTGCTACCCATGATTTCTTGTTCTAAAACCGCTTTTTTGGCATCGGCTACGCTTACTGTCTGAATTTTGTTGTTTTCGTCAATATAAGCCACCGACCTATCAAAAAAGTCAATATTGAGTTGTAAGCCTATCTCTTTGAGCCAGTGTGTGGACTTGTCTATGGAGCAGCCACTGGGGAGGGCTTCGTCTTCATCAACAGCAATAACCACAAACCGATTGAGAAAGACTTTGGCCGATGCTATCAACTTTTGGCCATGCGCTTCCCAACCTTCAATGGCTGCGCTTAGGGTTTCGGTAATTGTGCCAGCTTCTTGGTTGGTCAGATTTCGATTGGCCTGATATACCCATACACGGGCCTCAAACGCTATTTGGTCAAATGGTAAATACATAAATAGTGAAAAGTGAATAACGAAAAAATATTGTAATTATTTGGTTACGTTTTAAAGCATAGACCCATTTTGAAATAAATGATATTGTTTTTTCGTGCATCTAATTAAGTGGAAATACGCTTCGAAACATTACGGAACTATTACACAGAGATTCACTGAGAAAAAGGGAGATACACAGAAAGGAAGTACTAAAAAAGCTCCATGTATCTCTTTTAAAACTCCGTGAATCTCTGTGTAATAAAAAACAACTCTCGTTTTATACGACCACGTACCCAAACTAAACAAGTCTATACTTTAAAACGTTACCAATTATTTAATAATCAGATATTTAAAATAAATCAGAATACTGTTTATTTACAAGAAACTACTTAGCAAAATATATGATTTTAGTGAAGTATCCACTTGAAGTAAAGGCTTCGTTTTGGGTATTTATTTTTTTAAAATTGTAAATTCGACTCTACGATTCAGCTTGCGGGTAGTCTCTATTTCGTTGTTGGCAATAGGCCGTGCTGGGCCGTAGCCTTTGGTTTGTACACGATTAGGGGCAATGGTTTTGCTGCCCAAATATTTTTTCACTTCTTCTACACGCTCTTTTGATAGCATTACATTGGCATCAAAATCTCCACGGTTGTCGGTATGTCCTTCGAGCAAAATTTCCATTGTGGGGTTATCAGTCATTATTTCAGCGATTCTGTCCAATTCTGGCAACGACGACGGTAGTAAATTTGACTTACTTTGTTCAAACAAAATGGTATTCAGCACTACTTTTTGACCAACTTCGATGGGTGCAAGCAATATGGTTTGTTTGATTTCTTGGTATTTTTGTTCTTTTGTCAAATCCAAAACTATACTTGAAGCCTGATAACCTTTTTTCTGGGCTGTGATACCGTACTGTTTTTTTGTGTCAAGCACTATTTTAAAGTCGCCTACTGCGGGGTCATAATCTAACTTTTGGGCTTTTTGTTTTTGGTCCAAATCTTCTACAATGACTTCGGCCTGAATGGTTTTATTTGTTTTTTGGTCAATAACTGTTCCTGTCAATATAACAGTTGTGGCAGGTTTGAGTGGATCGGGTAGTTTGGTACGAAAAATATCAAACTCACCAACAGAATTGAGCGTGGAGCAAAAATAAGCATAGTCGCCAGCAGCCGGAATCGTAAAATGTGCCTCAGAGTCGGGAGTATTAAATGCTGGCCCCAAGTTTTCGGGTTCGCTCCAGTTAGTCCAAGTATCGTCTAATCTTCTACTCAAAAATACATCAGCTTCGCCATAGCCACTACGGCCATTAGTTGTAAAATACAGTGTTTGGTTGTCGGTTGCCAAGAAAGGTGTATATTCGGCATCGGCGGTATTGATACTTGTACCCATGTTGCGAGGCTCAGACCATTGGCCACTGTCTTGTTTGAACGATATATACAAATCGGCATCACCAATCGAAGTCTGGTTTTGCAGCGACAATACCATAATTTTGCCATTGGGGCCAATATAAAAACCCGAAAACTGGTTGGTATTCTGATAATTGACGAGCAACACAGGACTTGATACCGTCCAGCCCGACTGGGTTTTGCGACTTGTGGACACTCCCCCACCCAAAACAGTCCCGTCTTCGGCAAAAATATTCATCAGTAAAGCCGTTCGGTCGTCGGGCGATATATAACAAATGGTATTGGGCGACTGGTTATTGACAGGTCGGCCCATGTTTTTGGCTGGTTGCCATTTGCCATCTCGTTGTTCCGAAAACCACACATCGTAATCATTTTTGGCGATAATATTGTTTGGGTGGTCAAATCTGGTAAAATAAAGTGTTTTGCCATCAGGCGAGATAATAGGTGTAATGTCGTTGGCAGTTGAATTGACGTTTAGTCCCAAATTTTCGGCTTTTAGTTCTTTCGGTACACCAGCCACTGAATTGATTTGAACTTGAATTGGCTGTGCAGATTCTGAAACACCCACGGCATCGATTTCATTCCAACCTCCAACTAACTTAGTATCCAAAACTACTTTAATAGCCGCCACGGCAAAGGCCGTTTGTTTGCTAAATATAAGACGAAACAGCGGGCTTGTATCAGACGTTTTTCGTTCAAAAATCAAGTATTCAGTTCCTTTTGAGTCGTAAGCTATAATTTTTGTGATACAACCTCCACCAAAATTTTGAGCAACGGCCACTTGTCTAATAGTGGTTGGCTTACTAAAACCTACTTTGAGCCATTCTTCACCGCCATCTTCTTGGGCAGGTCGCCAGGCTGTACCACCGCTTTCGGCTTGGGGTAGTTTGTTTGGTTTGCCAACAAGCTGCGAGGCTTTATGTTGCTGGTTTGTACCTACATATTCAGACGAAACGCCCAATACTTTGTCAGCCCAAATTGTTTGCGATTGAGCTGATAAAGAGCTAATTAAAATTAGAATTATTAGTAATTTTTGCATGATTTCTAAGGTATTTTTTGTAATCTGTACTAATGGCATATTCTTTACCAACGAAAGCCATAAAATATCAACTTCTACCAAATTTCCCAAGAGCTACTTTTTGTAATCATTGTTTATGTTTTGGAATGATTTAATTATTTCAGATAGTTTGGGATTATCAAATCTTGTTATTATTGTTGTCAAATAATATTCTGTTTCTGTTCCTAATGAAAAATCAAATTTTAAAAAAATCAAACGATTATATTGTTCAAACCATTGACTAAATTTGCGATTTCTCACTTTCGCTTTACCATCGCTGTCATCGCAGATATAAACTACCACTGTTTCTTTCAATTTAAAAAAATCATAGAATATTGATGCAATTGTTGGCGAAATTGCAGTATCTAACACTGGATTTTTACCCGTTAAATTTTCGGCTACTTCTATCACAAACTCATACGCAAATTCAGATTCTATTGCTTGGTAGCCAAATATATAAGTGCTGGGCTTAAACTTGATTTCATACACAATGCTATGCTTTGTTACGAATACATAAGTGCTATTAAAGCCACCAATAAAATCAAAATCATAGCTGCTCATATCTTGATTTGTTTCGTTCTTTGAGTTTGTCTATTACAGCTCTAATTTCTGGATTTTTCATATCATCCTTAATCTCTTTTTGTAAAATTCTTTTGTTTTCAATCATCTGCCGAGCGATGACTAACATACGCTCCTGTATCTGTGCGTGTTGGGCTATTTCTTGCTCTATTGTCATTATTTTAAATTTTATTTACAGATATATTCAATCTTACTCCATCACCTCTTTATACTGCATTCGATACAGATTGGCATAAAAACCTTCGTGATTGAGTAATTCTTCGTGTGTACCTCGTTCTTGTATTTCGCCTTTGTCGAGTACTATTATTTGGTCGGCTTTTTGGATTGTACTCAGTCGGTGAGCTATGACAATAGCCGTGCGGCCTTTCATTAGCTTTTCAATGGCTGCCTGAATCAACTCCTCGGTTTCGGTATCGACAGACGAGGTGGCTTCGTCCAAGACAATAATTTTGGGGTCGTGAACCAATGCCCTCACAAACGAAATCAACTGCCGCTGCCCTACCGACAGCGTGGCCCCCCGCTCCATGACGTTGTAGTCGTAGCTACCCGGCAGCCGTTCTATAAAATCATGTACGCCTACTAATTGCGCCGCTTCTACAATTCTGGCACGGCTGATGGACGTATCTCCAAGAGTAATGTTATTTTCGATGGTGTCTGAAAACAAGAAAACGTCTTGTAATACCACGCCAATTTGTTTGCGAAGTTGGGTGAGTTCAAACTGATTCAGGTCCACACCGTCCACCAATATTTGACCTTTATTGATTTCATAAAAACGACTTAACAGATTGATGATTGACGACTTGCCTGCGCCCGTTGCCCCCACAAAAGCCACTGTTTGACCTTCTTGTACTTCAAAAGAAATATTTTTTAGTACATAATTTTCGTCAATATAAGCAAACCAAACATTTTTGAACGATACCTCACCTTTGAGTTTTTGGGGCGAGTACGAGCCGTTATTTACCGTATATTCGTCGCTGTCCAGTACTTTCAAAATGCGGTCAGTACTGACGATTCCCATTTGAAGCGTATTAAAACGATCGGCCAACATTCGGATTGGTCTAAAAAACAAATTGATAAACATAATAAAGGCCGTAACTGTACCAAAAGTAACTTCATAACTTAAAATTTGCTTTGCACCATACCAAACCACCAAACCCGTACCAGCGGCAGCGATGACATCGGCTACGGGAAAGTAAATCGAATAGTAGAGTATAGAGCGAATGTTGGCATCTCGGTGAGTTTTGTTTATTTCTTTAAATTTATTGTATTCAATTTTTTCGGCACTAAATATCTGTACGATGTTCATGCCTGTTATATGTTCTTGGACAAACGAACTGAGATTGGCTACTGCCGTGCGTACTTCGTTGAACGAGCCTTTGATTTTTTCTTTGAAAATATAGGTACTCACCAACATAAACGGCACAGTCGAAAGACTAATGAGCGACAGCCGCCAGTCTGTATAAAACATAACACTGACGATGAGCGTGAGTTGCAATATATCGCCTGCAATCGAAGCCATACCTTCACTAAACACATCGGCGAGGGTTTCTATATCTGATATTGTCCGAGTAACGAGCCGACCGATGGGCGTATTGTCATAAAATTTAAGTCGAAGACTCAGTATTTTTTCATAGAGCTGCACCCGCACGTCCCTAATCACACTTTGCCCCAACCAACCCGACAGGTAGGTATTTGAAAACTGAATGACACTTTGTAAAACCAACACTATGACCATCAACCCAATCATCAACGCCAAGCCAGTATAATCACGGTTAGCAATTTTTTCGTCAATAGTATATCTAATCAGTAACGGATTGACGGGCGACAGTGCCGCACCAACCATAATAATTGTTACCAATGTCCAAAACTGCCGAGAATAAGGCTTAATAAAAGAAAATAGTCGTTTGAGAATGGGTAAATCGAATATTTTACCGCTTTTTTGTTCTTCGTTCACAGAGTTAATTTTGAATAATTGAATGTTCGAGTTATTGAGTAAGCAACAACAAATTTAAAAATAAAGTTACACTAAACCATCAAAAAGCCTCACTACGATTGTAGCGAGGCTTTTTGTTATCAGTTATGCTTTGTTAATGGATTCTAATACCCGTTATTTTGCTTGAGCGTAGGCGCACCGTCCTTCGAGCTATTCAAAATTTCGCCTTGCGGTACTGGAAAATACTCGTGCTTTCCTTTCACAAAAGTTGCACCTTTTAAATAAGTACGTTTGGTTTGTTCATTTGCTAAGTAGTTGTTCATTGTGGTTTCGGCTGTTCCCCAGCGTACCAAGTCAAAGAATCTATGGCCTTCCATGGCCAGTTCCAGACGAGTTTCTGTCCGAACGGCATTACGGGCAATGGCTTTATCATTCCAAGGTGCAGTGTATGTACCGATTTTGTAATTAGGCTGATTACCCATCGTTTGTACAAATCCAGTCGGGTTTGCGGCACGAGTACGAATCATGTTTACTAACATTCTGGCACGGTTTAAGTCGCCTACCTCTACCTCACACTCGGCCAACATCAGCAACACCTGTGAGTACCTAATCATGCGGTAGTTATTGGTATTGAAACGTGGATTTGCTGTTGTGCGAGTGCCTACGTCTGCTTTGTAGGGTACGTTTTTCTTAGGTGAAAACGGCCCAGCATATCCTTGGTCACGTACATAAATGGCACCATGCAGCCCCCAGTCTAAAAACTGAACATTTTGGCGACCAACCGTCCAGTCCAATCGTGGGTCGATGTTGCCTTTGAACGAAGCCGAATTGACACCTGGAATATCGCTCATGTTATTATCGGCCATTGGCAAGCCGTCGGCATCGGTCTTGAAGGCATTGACTAAGTTTTGTGAAGGCTGGAAAAACCCACAGCAGTTAGTTACGCCACCACCATACGGGTAGTTGAGAGTTGCGCCACGGTTTCCGTTGTTGTTTATTGGTGCGCCATCATTGATAGAAAACTGTACTTCGAGCAACGATTCTGCATTGTTGTTGGTAACGGCTCTAAAATTATCGTGGTAGTTGGGCATGAGGCTAAACTGCCCGCTGGCCACAACGGCATCTAAAACAATCTTGGCATCGTTGTATTTTTGTTGAAACAAATACGCTTTGCCCAGCATCGCTCCAGCCGCCCACTTGTTGGCACGCCCTGGCTCACCTGCCCATCTGGCTGGCAAGTTTTTGTATGCAAAGTCCAAGTCCTCTACGATATTCGGCCAGATGTCTTTATCGTTTGTCATTTTGGTACTGGCTGGGTCGGCTGCATTGTAGGTTTTTTCGTCAATGTATGGTACATTTCCCCACATTTTTTTAGCTTCAAAATGATAATGGCCACGCAAGAAACGAGCCTGAGCTACTGCCTGCGATTTTTCGGTAGCCGTCATGTCAGTAGCTTTTTCTATCGCTTGCAATACGTCATTGGCTCTTGCCACGCCATCGTAAACTGCCCGCCATTTGCCACGGAAGTGAATAAGTGTAGGATTGCCAGAAAACGCTTCGATAAGAGATATTTCAGGTTGGTCGTTTGAGTCAGAGCCTTTGTAGGCATTGTCTGATATAACCTCACCATAAACCCAGTTGTCGCCTGAACCTGTCCAATCTGGCCAAGCAGAGCCTACGTTATTTTGTACGCCGTCGAGCATCGAGTAAGCCCCTACGAGCAATAAGTTTACACCTATTTTATTTTGTAATTGATTGATACTCAACGCACCAAGTGGCTGAACATCTAAAAACTCGTCTTTGCAGGCAGTACTAAACGTTACTACAAGCATGAAAGATAAAAGATATTTGAGATACTTTTTCATGATATTATATAATTTAAAATGATAATTTAAGACCTACCAAAAATCCACGATATGCTGGGTACGTTCCTTCATCGACACCCATCATACGGTCGTTGCCTGCACCATATCCACGTAGGTTCACTTCGGGATCCATACCAGTATATTTGGTAAATGTAGCCAAGTTTTGACCTTGTATATAGACTGACGTTCTGCCCAAACCTACTTTTGAGGTTATTTCTTTTGGCAGATTGTATGTGAGCTGTATGTTTGTGAGTCTAAAATACGAACCGTCTTCTAAATAATAATTAGACGGTAACGAACTAAACTGCTCTTTGATACCAAAAATCGGTGCTGTGGCACCAGTATTGCCTGGTCTCCAAGAGTTTTCATAAACAAAACGACTACGGTTTCCTGCAAAAGTCGGAAAGTCTGTCCAGTAACGAGTGTAGTTAAATATTTTATTGCCAAATACTCCCTGCCCCATCAAATCCAATTGAAACCCTTTGTAAGAAACACCGAAATTTAGACCCATTGTAAAGTTGGGGTGTGGGCTACCAATAACTCCAATATCATTATTGTCAATCTTGCCGTCGTTGTTGGTATCCTTGAATTTAAAGAAACCTGCTTTGTTGTAAGCACGGCCAAACTGTGGCAAATATTCGTCTGCTTCTTTGTCAGTTTGAAAAATACCATCGGTCGTTAGGCCATAAAACGAAGCTAATGCTTGGCCTTGTTGCGTGTATGACACCGTACCCGTTGGTAAGCGCAAGTTTGAAAAACCCGGGTAAAGCGTAGCGGCATTGCCAGTAGTTTTGACTACTTCATTGCGGTATGCAGATAAGTTTAGAGCGAAGTTGAAGTTCAAATCTTTATTGATTTTACCGTCATACGTCAAGCCCAACTCTACACCTTTATTTAGCATTTCGCCAATATTACGAAACGGTGCAGCGGCTACGCCTTGTGTAAACTGGATTTCGACAGGAAACAACATATCGGTCGTACGGCGGCTGTAAACATCAAAGCTCACGCCCAATTTATTTTTCAAGAAGCGAGCATCTAAGCCGAAGTTGGTAGAAGTCGTTGTTTCCCAGCGGGCTTCAGAGTTACCAAATTGAGCAAGGTCATAGCCTTGATTAGGCGACGACACCGAGCCTGTTAAGTTATAAAACGAGTTTTCGGGGGCAGAGCCAAAGGTAGAAAACGAGTTGTAGTTACCAATTTCTTGGTTTCCAGTTTTACCAAAACCTAAACGCAATTTAGCAAAGCTCAACCAGTTTATATTTTTCAGAAACGACTCCTCTGATAGTACCCAGCCTACGCTTGCCGCTGGAAATATAGCTACACGGAAGTCTTTGGCAAAACGTGAAGAGCGGTCTCTACGAAGTGTAAAATCGACCAAATATTTGCTATCAAAAGCATAGTTTAGGCGACCAAACTCAGAAGCTAAACGCCACTCGTTTGCACCACCCGTATTGGCAATTTCTCTACTACCTGCGCTCAAATAGCGATTTGTGAGGTCGTCAGACACAAAACCCGTGCGTGAACCTGTCAAAAACTCACTGTATGCCTTGATAGACTCTGTACCTGCCAATAACGTAAATCGGTGTTTGTCGCCCAGCGTTTTGGTATAAGTCAGGGTGTTGTACCAAGTCCAAGACCAGTCGTAGCTGTTGGTTGTGCCGAGTGAGTTCAAGCCCACTGCCTCCGCAGACTCAGGGTCGTTGGCACGATAATTACGCAAATTAAAAATAGAATAATCAACACCAAAACTGGTACGGAATGCCAAATCTTTCATTACATCGACTTCGGCATACATATTGCCAAACAAACGCACATCTATACCTTTGTTGTCTTTATTACGGAAAAGTTCGGCGAGTGGGTTTCTTGAATTGCTCAAAGCGGGGTCGCCAGCCGTCCCTGCAAAATAGCCTTTAATGTCAGTAACAGGCACAAACGGCTGCAAGCGATAAGCAAACGAAACAGGGTTTGACTCCGACTGATTTCCGCTTGTCTGGCCTACTCTTTCGGCATAGGCTACTTGTAAGTTTTCGCCTACACGTATTTTTTTACTTACATTAAACTCCGTATTTGCTCTAAGCGAATACCGCTTGAAAGAAGTATATTGCATAATGCCTTTCTGGTCAAAATAGTTGGCACTGATGGCGTAACGTGCGTTTTCGGTTGCGCCACTTACCCCAATCTGGTGGTTTTGTAGTGGTGCAGATTTAAAAATTTCTTTTAGCCAATTTGTCCCTTCTTTGTTTACTTTTGTTATCAAATAACGAGTATTATAATTGTACAAATCTGGATTGGCACGGGTATCGCCTTCCATCAGGCGGCCAACTGGTAGCACATAGTAGTCTGGTAGTGATGGTGTAGCAGTTTGCCCACCAAAAAATGCAACATTGGGAAGCGTTGGCGTAGCTGGTAGCTTACCATCAACTAATGCGCTCTCGTTTGAACGGCGAGTAACACCTTCCCAATAAAACTTAAGGTATTCGTCAGAATTTAATAAATCCAAGGTTCTACCTGGGGTCTGCTGGCCATAGTACGAGTCGTAGGTAAATGTTGGCTTGCCACCTTTGCCTTTTCTGGTTGTAATTATCACAACACCGTTTCCTGCCCGAGAACCATAAATAGAAGAGGCTGAGGCATCTTTCAAAATTTGCATCGACTCTATGTCATTTACGTTCAATGTTGCCAAGTTTCCTTTTGTTGGCACACCGTCAATCACATAAAGTGGGCTGTTGTCGTTGATTGTACCAAAACCACGAATACGAACCGACACTCCACCACCCGGGCTGTTGTCGTTGCCAACTGTTACGCCCGTTACTTTGCCTTGTAGGGCTTGGCCTAAGTTAGCGGCAGGTACGTTGAGTAGTTGTTTTGAGTCGATAGAAGACACTGCACCAGTTATATCTCTTTTTGACTGAACACCATAACCTGTTACAACTACTTCGTTGAGGGTTTTGATGTCGGGCAATAACGAAATATCAATATTTGAACGGTTGCCAACTGCTATCTCTTGGGTAGCATACCCAATAAACGAGACTACAATAGTGGCATTGGTCGGAACACTAAGACTAAACTTGCCGTCTGAGTCAGAGTTTGTACCTGTGTTAGTACCTTTGACCAACACACTCACACCGGGCAGGGCAGTGCCGCTGTCGGTGATTCGCCCTGTGAGGCGGTTTTGCGCCCAGACGTTGGCGGTTGCCAGCATTGTCAGGACAAGTAGGTAGAATTGTTTTTTCATAAATCAATAATAAAGGGGTTAAATTGTAATCATAAAATACCAAAGGTATGATTTTTTACTTGATTCTGCCAACGTGTATAACTTGATTTTTGGGCGTATGTTTCTTTTATCGTTTTATTTTTTCTCAAACCATCAAGAATCTTTGTATTTACCAAAAAAATCGGGCTGGTCTTTTAGTCCTTCATAAAAAAAGAAAACCTCGCCCTTGATGCCCCTCTTGCGGTTTTCGTCTATCATTTGTTGCAAAAAAACCTGTGTTGGTGTATATGAGCCAACTTTGAGCAATACCCCAGGGGCAAGTACATTACGTTTTTGTAAAGAAATTTGGTCGTTGATTATTTTATCAAATTCGTTGCGATATGCCGCTATGTCATACCTATACATTT
>JAYVJH010000040.1:0-1564 GCA_043769455.1 Runella sp.
GGCCATTCTGTGGGGTAGTACGGCCAACGCTGGTCAGTCGTGCCTATCGGTCGAGCGGATTTATGTGCAAGATTCTATTTTTGACAAATTTACAGAAAAGCTAACTCAAAAAGCCGCTGCCGTTGGCTTGGTATATCCAACAATGAACGATGGAAAGATTGGCCCTATTATTTCTGACAAACAAGTAGCCATCATCAACGACCACCTAAGCGATGCGCTGGCCAAAGGTGCAACAATATTGACAGGCTCGACACAATGCGAAGCATTGGGCGGAGGTGACTATTGCCGCCCAACAGTAATCATAAACGTAACGCCAGACATGAAGTTAATGACCGAAGAAACCTTTGGGCCGATTATGCCTGTCATGAAGTTCAAAACCAAAGAAGAAGCCATTGCATTGGCCAACGGAACGGTTTATGGGCTAAGTGGTGCGGTATTTGCCCAAACTACCGAGGAAGCCATAGCCGTAGGCCAGCAAATGACGGCAGGGGCTATTAGCATCAACGATGCTGCTCTGACGGCAATCATGCACGAAGGCGAGAAAAATTCGTTTAAAATGTCGGGAATTGGTGGTACAAGAATGGGTCCATCGGCTATCAAACGGTTTATGCGACAAAAAGCATTTTTGATAAAAACCAACGAAAACCCCGACCCTTGGTGGTATTGATTTTATGATTAAATTGCATTTATAATTCAACTAAATACTAAAAACAATGGACGTACTGACCAAAATAGAGTTGAGCGATGCCCAAATTACGCAGATTGAGCAGGGCCAAACGGTGATGATTGCTGCCGAATGGGACGAGTTTATAGATTTTTTGGAAACAACCACCTACCGAGCCGAATACTACAACGGACATATAATAATCATGGGTTTAGCAAAATTTATACACGAGGCATTAGTTGCCAATTTTATTTTTATCCTCAAAACACTCTACCGAGGCAAAGGGTTTTTTGTAACAGGGAGTAATGTTGGACTTATTAAAACAAACGAACGGGGCTATCACAATGCCGATGTGCTGGTAGTCAAAGGCGCACCTGAGTTTTGGGAGCGTTCGGAGGCCATCATTACCAATCCATATTTGGTTGTAGAAGTACTGTCTGATAGCACGGCTCAATACGATTTGAATACCAAACGGCAAGCCTACAAAACGTTTGAGAGTTTGGTACAAATCATCTTAATTGACCCCATTGAGCGAAAAATTTATACATCTACCTGCACCGAAAACCCAACTATTTGGCTCGACAATACTTATACAGCACTCGACGAAACAATCAGAATCGACGGCTTTGAAGTGGCTTTTGCTGATATATTTGAAAATTTACCTTTTTGATTTACCTCACCTCACCACCAACACTTTTTCTCTGACCTCGAAGTTACCCAATTTGAAACACAAAAAATAAGTACCCGTTGGCAAATCGGTAATTGATAGTCTTCGGGACTGTATGCCTGTACTACTTTCAAAGTTTTCTTGCACGCAAGCCTGCCCCAGTGTGTTGAGCAACGTTACATTTACAGTATATTTTTGGGTAGTACTAAACCGATAATTGAGCGTTTCGCTAA
>JAYVJH010000041.1:0-10232 GCA_043769455.1 Runella sp.
TAGTTGTTTTCTATAAATTTTTGCTGCGCACTGGCAAACCAATTATATTCATTGTTCCTGTGTTTTTTATAGTTCTCAACCTGCAATACCACCAAGCGATATTTTTTTCGATGTCGGCAGTACAAAATATTTTTATCCATCTGTTTGCTATGGTGGCATTTTACTGTCTTGTTTTTAGACTAAAACACAATCTGTCGTGCATAATTGGCCTGAGTATTTTATCTATTTTTACTACTGGCAACGGAATTATTTTGAGTTTGGTATTATTGTTGGGGTTATTGATTCAGAAAGAGTACAAAAAAGTCTTCGTTTATGGTGGTGTGGTAGGACTCGTAATTTTTATGTACTATTCATTCGGCTACATGAAACCAAGCTGGATTCCACCTGTGAGCGAAACGCTTAAAAATCCACTGATGGTGATTCAAAATTTTTTCTATTTTTTGGGCAATACGTTTAGTTTACCAGTAACTGATCTGAATGTTTTTTTGGGATACGAATCGTTCAAAAATCCTGAGATATATGACTCGTGGATAGTTTTGCCAGTTCATTTGTTTGTTGGTATATTTATATTTGTGTCTTTTACCATAAAAGTAGGTCTGGACATCAAAGATAAAGCACTCACCAATTCGAGTTTATTTATAGGATTGTCGATTTGTTTTTATTTTATTACTGCCTTGGCCGTCAGTTGTATGAGACCCGATGAAGCGCACACGGCGATGTTTTTGAGTAGATATAAAATCAATGGTATTGTTATTTTGGTTCTACTATATTTTTCGTTGATTGATGTTTTTATCAACCGCATACAGACCCAGACGTTGTTTATTACAAGTCTGGCGGTAGCTGTTTTGTTTGCCATCAACAGTAATTTTATAGCCGCCAATGGTGTAATAAACTATTACAAAGCCTCCTTGTGCGACCAGTACTCGTATTTGAACAACAAAACCCTTGTGTATTATCCAAAGGGTAGCGATATACTGAAAAAAGCCAATGCCATGGCAGCCAACTGTTTTAGAGAACCGGCTGCAAAGCATTTCTTGGCTTCCGATTCAGTATTTTCCTTTCCGTTACTGACAAACGTCCAAGATACAAGTTCTATTAAATTGAGTCAGAATCAGAGTTATATCAATTTCGATTATTTACGTCAGTTCAATGGCTCGGTGGTTGGTAACAATGGATTGTATTTGAGATTAAAATCAAAAGACAAAAGCTATTTATTATTTATGACTGCTCCTCGGAATTCTATTATCAACTTCTTGAAAACGCAACATATTTGGAACAGCTATTACAAAACAACTATACCCAAAACAAATATTGATGCTGGATTGTATAACATATCACTTTTTAAAATTGAAAATACAAAAAATATAATTTTAGCCAATATCCCACAAGTTCAAATTCGTTAGATTTTGAACTTCATATTTGTTTTAAAAATTACCCTATTCGATTTGGAATTTAATATTTTGTCAAATTTATAATATCTTAAATCTTATGATACGAAAATTTTCAATAGCAAGATATATAACCATGGTAGCAGTTATATTATTAGCTACCAATGCGTTTGCACAAATTCAGATTACGTCTCCACTCAATCGGATTGTTTTTCAGCGAAACAATCAAAATCTAAGCACATTTAATGTTACGGGTTTTTTTACGGGTACTGCCGACAGTATTCA
This sequence comes from Runella sp., assembly GCA_043769455.1. Lineage (GTDB taxonomy): Bacteria > Bacteroidota > Bacteroidia > Cytophagales > Spirosomataceae > JAYVJH01. The sequence continues at coordinate 1,674 of JAYVJH010000041.1, forward strand.
GACTCGCTTAGTGCCACGAGTAGTGGGTCAGGGTACGCTTGTAAACTGGCAGCGAACATCACAAAGCATCACTAACAGTAATTTTTGTGGTACAATGACCGCCGCTGGTGGCTGGTATAGTTTAGAGATTCGTAGCTGGAAAAATGGAAGCATAACTAACAATGCAACCATAGAGAGAGTAGGTGTCGGCGAAGTATTTGTGATAGTAGGTCACTCAAACGCACAGGGCAATGGCTACCCCAACATTGGAGGAGCGGCAGACGACAGAGTGAGTTGCGTAGATATTGCCAACCCGTCTTCGCAGCTTAGGGCTTATGAGGCTTCGGGTAGTGCCAACGACTTACCACTTCGGTTCGACCAGTTGGGGGCATCGAGTGGTATGGCACCATTCAATGAAAATCCGTGGTTTTGGGGAAAATTAGGGGATAAATTAGTCGCTAAGTTTAATGTCCCAGTTTTGTTTTTTAGTGCGGCCTTTGGTGGTACTTCTATGTGGCACAACTATCGGTCGGCTACCAACCAGCCATTTGCACACCCATTCATAAGTTACAATCAGCGAATGCCTTACATAAATATTCGCAATACATTTGTTAAATATACACCTGTTGTTGGTCTTAGAGCGATTTTGTCGGGGCATGGAATCAACGACGCATTCTTAGCATCTAACTCAAAAGATACTATTAAATTTCATCATCAGACGGTAATAAATAAATCTCGTCAAGATTCGGGAAATCCCAACTTGGCATGGATGGTAGCGATTTCTGCCTATGATGACGGTGTTAAGGACTTTATCAATCAGGGACAGTTGGAACTCACAACCAACAATCCGAACGTATTTAGGGGGCCTAATCTCAATCAAATTGATAACTCGGGGCGTATTGATAGGTTACATTATAATCAAAATGGTCAAAACTTAGCTGCTCAATATTGGGAACAAAGTATTACCAAAGGCTTTTTAGATGCTACTGTTCCTATTATGCCCACTGCTTCGAGTGGTGGCGGTGGCGGTGCCAACCAGCCTAATATCTCTGTTCAGTCCAACTGTGGGGGCAGTGTTTTGTCTGTTTCTAACTGCAACGGCAGTCTTAGCTGGTCAAACGGTGCCACAAGTTCGAGCATAACAGTCGGTAGTTCAGGCATATATTCAGCTACCTGTACCGTAAGTGGCTGTGGTGGTGGGTCGGCTTCGGCTTCTATCAATGTCAATGTGTCGGGTTCTGGGGCTGCACCAAGTATTTCAACATCAGGGCCGACTACCTTTTGTGCTGGTGGGCAGGTAACACTCACTTCGAGTGGCGGTAATGGCTACCGTTGGTCTAATGGGTCGCAAGCCCAAAGCATAACTGTTAGTACTTCGGGTACATACAGCGTACAAACGGTCAATGGTCAAGGGTGCCTGTCGGCAGCGGCACAAATCAATGTCGATGTACGAACTACTCCCAATGCCCCGTTTATTTCGGCACAAAGTAGTACCGTGTTTTGTCAGGGAGGGCAAGTTGTGCTTCAATCCAATCAAACAAATAATATTTGGAACACTGGCTCTACTACTTCGGCCATAACGGTTAGTCAGTCTGGCAATTATAATGTCAGAATAGTTGGGGTAAATGGCTGCGATGCGTTCTCAAATACGATTTCGGTAACTGTCAATTCAATACCAAATACGCCCAACATTAGTCCAGAGCGGCCTACTACGTTTTGTAGTGGCGACTTTACGACCCTTGCCGCAAGCGGAGCAAATCGATATAACTGGAACACAGGCCAAAACTCACAGCGTATAAATACGTCGGTGGCGGGTACTTACTTTTTGTCTGTTACCGATGGCAATGGCTGTACCTCGCCCAACTCTGCGCCCATAACAACCAGAGTAAATGCCCTACCACCAGCACCAACTATAACGGCAGACAGAGCAATTCCTGAAATTTGTTTGGGCGATTTTTTGACGATTGTATCAAATACCCAAAATAATTATATTTGGAGTGATGGCTCTTTTGGCCCGAGCATCAGAGCAGGGATAGCAGGCAACTATAATGCACGGACTGTTGATGGTAATAATTGTCTATCGCCACCGTCAAATACCGTTACTCTTGTCGTCAATGCAACACCCAATAAGCCCGTCATTACGGCCTCAAAATCTACCACTTTGTGCCAAGGACAAGAGGTTACTTTGGGTGCAAACTATGACTCTAATCTATCATGGAGTAGTGGCCAGGTTTCATCAAAAATTGTAGTAGGTGCTGCTGGCGACTACAACGTGAGATATAAAGACAACAAAGGCTGCGAGTCGATTTCTGATAACATAACGGTTCGGGTCAATGCCTTGCCCAATGCACCGAGCATTATGAACGAAAAACCACTTGCTTTTTGTCAGAACGACAATACCGTTCTGGCTATTCCTCAGCCGTCAAATCAGTTTAGTTATAGTTGGAGTACGGGGCAGACATCTCAAAAAATAACAATAGCCAATGCCGTGTCTGTGTCGGCTACTGTTACAGAGTTTTCTACTGGTTGTACGTCGCCTGTGTCTGGTAGTGTGCAGACTGTGGTCAATCCACTACCTGCTGCTCCAATTTTGAGTACCAACCGTACACCAGTTATTTGTGCCAACGAAAACATTGTTTTTTCGGCCAATGCCCAAACTAATTATAGTTGGAGTACAGGTGCATCAACTCAGAGTATAACGATAAACAAAGAAGGGCTTTATTCTGTTAGAGCTGTCGATGTCAATAATTGTATTTCATCACCGTCTAATGTAATCTCACTTATAGTCAATCAATTACCCAAAAAACCTATTGTCATTCCAAATGGTTCTACGACATTTTGCCAAGGCAAAACCTTGAGATTAGAGTCAGACTATAATAGCTCAGTTAGATGGAATACGGGCGAAGCCACAAAACAAATTACAGTATCAATGGCAGGTGCTTATTTGGTTATTTATCGTGATGCCAACGGTTGTGAGTCTGCCTCTGACCCAATAACGACAACTGTAAATCCATTGCCCGAAGCCCCACAAATACTAAACGAGCGGCCAACGACCTTTTGCCAAAACGACAGTACTGTTCTGTCTATCTCTTTGCCCTCGTCTCAGTATGGTTTTAGCTGGACCAATGGTCAAAGTGGCTCAAAAAATATAATCAAAACTGCTGGTGATGTATCGGCAACTGTTACTTTGTTGGCAACAGGCTGTACCTCAGCGGCGTCGTCAAAAGTGTCTATTACCGTCAATCCTAACCCAGCACAACCAACCATTACGACAAGCGGCACTACTGTTTTGTGCGAGCAAGAAAGTGTAACATTAACAGCCGACGAACCAACTGCAACTGTGTATGAATGGTCGCTCCAAATCAGCAGTAAGTCGATTGTTGTAGGCAAAGAGGGTAATTATAGCGTTCGGGCAGGCAATCGTTTTGGCTGTACTTCGGCTTTTTCAAAACCCACATTTGTCAAAGTCAATCCATTGCCAGCCACACCAGTTATTTCGGCCAGCGGCCCGCTTGTTTTTTGTGATGGCGACCAAGTGATTTTGAAAGTAGAAACTACAAATACCCCATTTTGGAATACAAGCGAAAACACTCCAACGATTGTAGCCAAAACAACAGGAAACTATTTGGTACGGGTAAAAGACACTAATAATTGTTTTTCGGCATTTTCAAATACAACAAAAGTAGAGGCAAAACCTTTGCCTGAAACCCCAGTCATTGATAGATTTGGTATATACTCAGTCAATGTAACCAATGCCAACAACCAAAGTAGTTATATTTGGAAATTAGACGAAAAAATATTGCCCGACATCAAGCCACTCATAAAAGCAACGATAGACGGAAAATACCAAGCCCAAGCAAGTGTAAAGCATAGTTCGGTACTGACTTGTTTTTCTAAGCCATCAGTCATTTTTTCGTATTTGGTCGATAGATTAGCAAATGGGCTGGGCGTTTACCCCAATCCAGTGGTCAAAGGAATATTACGAATTGAAACGCTTGAACCAATTAAAAATGCAACAGTATCTATATACAGTATGGCTGGAAGGTTAGTTCAGGCTAACGTCATTTCGATATTTGACGAAAATACACAAATAAATATCCAAACATTGCCACCAGGCACGTATATAGTTGAGGTAACGGCGGTTGCCTATCGTGCTACCAAAAAAATAGTAGTGGACAATCAGTAAAATAATAGAATAAAAAAATAGGAATGTTACGAATTATAGTAAAAAAACAACTTACTCTGACACTTTTAGCCTTGTTGTTGGCACTTTCGGCTTTTTCGCAGATTCAGATAAGTTTTCCATTAAGTCGAATGGTTTTTCAGCGTGATAATGGAAACAACGGTACGATTCCTATAACTGGTTACTACCAACAAGCACTCGACAGAATTGAGGCACGGGTTGTGCCTATGCAGGGCGGTACTCAAACGGGCTGGCAAACGATTCTGAACAATCCACAAGGTGGCTGGTATTCGGGTAGTCTTACGGTTCAGGGTGGTTGGTATCAGTTGGAAGTCAGAGGTATTTTGAATGGCAATGTTGTGGTCAATAACGATATTCAGCGAGTAGGTGTAGGTGAAGTGTTTTTGGTTGCGGGCCAGTCAAATGGTAGGGGTTGGCTCAACTATGGCGCACCGGGCGCAGGCGACGATCGGGTAAACTGTGTTAATTATTTCAATGGCTCTGGCAACAATTCGAGCCTACCACAGCCGTCTTTCCAAAAATTAGATGCCAATGCCAATGTAAGCCCTTATGGCCTTTCGGCTTGGTGCTGGGGTCGGCTCGGCGACCTGATTGTAAGCCGATATAACGTACCTGTGATGTTTTATAATGCCTCATGGGACGGTACAATTATTAAGAGTTGGAAAGAAAGTAAAAACGGAGGTACGACCGTCGTCCCATGGACTGGGGCTAACTATTCAGCAGGCCAGCCCTATGGTAATTTACGATTGGCACTCAATTATTATGCGTCTATGTCGGGTGTGAGAGCTGTGTTGTGGCATCAGGGCGAAAGCGATAACGAACTTCGTACCCCAGCAGCCAATTATATTGCAGACTTACAAGCTATCATAGCCCAGTCTCGGGCCGATTATGGCAAAAACATGGGTTGGGTTGTTGCCAGAAACTCTTATGCGGGGCCTAATTTTGGTACAAGTTCAACAATAATCAATGCTCAAAATACAGTTATTGCTAGTACAGGTAAGGTTTTTGGTGGTCCGTTTACAGATGGTGTACAAATACCCCGCCCCGATGGTGTTCATTTTCAAAATCAGGGATTAATAGACGCTGCCAACGCTTGGAATAGCGCATTAGACCAAAATTTTTTCAATAATTGTACGCCCATCACTGGCTCGTATCCTGCTATTGTAGCGGCCTGCTCGGGAGGTAACAATCTCAATGTCGGTGTTCAAAATATGGCATCTGTTCAATGGAGTCATGGTGTTAATAATGGCTCGGTGAGCTTGAGTCCTGGTTCATATCAAGCTCAGGCCAGAGACGGTAGTGGTAACGTATATTTTATACCTAATTTCAATGTACCCAATGGGCTTACACCAGCTACACCTACAATTAGCAACGATGGCCGTCTGCAATTATGTCAAGGCGGTAGCGTGGGGTTAATCTCAAATATGAGCAATGGCGTTAGCTGGAATACAGGTGCTACAACCCAGCGGATTGACGTTGCCTCGGCAGGTACATATACCGTTACGGCTCGCAACACCTATGGTTGTTCTGCTTCTTCGTCAATCAACGTAAGTACTTCGCCTACACCACCACCACCCACGCCCACTATTGTATCTTCGGGTGCTACGTCGTTTTGCTTAGGCGGGCAGGTTACGCTCACGTCAAGCCCCAACAGTAGCTATCGCTGGTCTACTGGTGAGCAAAGTCAGTCGATTACTGTAAGCAATACTGCCACTTATGAAGTCAAAACAGTAGATTCACAAGGCTGTACGTCGTCGCCTGCACGGCTTTATATACAGGCATTTAGCTTGCCCAACCCGCCCGTTGTTAGTCCACAAAATGCTACCACTTTTTGTCAAGGAGGGCAAGTACAACTCAATTCAAACTATTCGAGTGCCAACGTATGGAGTACAGGCCAAACCGCTAACAACATAACAGTCAATACCTCGGGTACTTATAATGTTCGTATCAGAGACATCAATGGCTGCGAAGCTGCCTCCAACGACGTAGTAGTAAAAGTAAATCCGCTTCCCGCTGCTCCGTTTATCGACCCTGAGCGAGCTACTATTTTTTGTGCTGGCGACTTTACTATCTTAGCTGCCAGCAATGCCTTTGCATATAACTGGAACACAGGCGAAACTACCAGACGCATCAACGTTACCAACTCAGGTGCCTACTCGCTTACCGTAACCGATGCCAATGGTTGCAAATCGCCTTCATCATCAAATCTAATGGTCAGAGTCAATCCCTTACCAGCGGCACCTGTTATTTCGTCAAGTAAAATGCCCGCTGAGGTTTGTCAAGGTGAGGCCGTAACGATTAGTTCAAATTCTCAAAACAACTATGCCTGGAACAGCGGTGCCAGCACACAGAGTATTACTGTCAATTTGCCTGGCACTTATTCGGTTCGGTGGTTAGATGCCAATGGTTGTTTTTCGCCTTTTTCTAATACTATTCCGCTCATAATCAATCCGCTTCCTCCAAAACCAATTATTACGGCCTCTGGTGCTACCACTATTTGCCAAGGGCAAGCCATTAAATTAGAATCTAACTACGGCAGTGGTAATACATGGACTACCTTTGAAACGTCTAAACAAATATCGGTCAGTACAACGGGGTCTTATAATGTCAAGGTCAAAGATGCCAAAGGCTGCGAATCAACGTCCGACAATACCTTTGTTACGGTCAATTCACTACCAACTGCGCCACGAATCATAAACGAAACACCAACCACATTTTGCCAAAACGACAATACCACCCTGTCGCTTTCGTTGTCGCCAGCATTGTTTAGTTTTGCATGGAGTACAGGACAAAATACCCAGAAAATAACCGTTGGGCAGCCAGGCCCCGTAACAGCTACCGTAACGAGTTTATCGACAGGTTGTACGTCGTCTGCATCAGAGGCAGTTAGTGTTACCGTCAATCCACGGCCATCTCAACCAACTATTTCGGCCAACGGCAGCACAACAATATGCGCCGATCAAACAGTGGCTCTCACTGCCAACGAACCAACAGCGATAGTTTATGAATGGTTACCGCAACAAAATAACAAAACAATTTCAGTGAGTACACAGGGCAATTATAGCGTTCGAGTTGCCAATCAGTTTGGTTGTACCTCTGTGTATTCAGTTCCTACTTTTATTAGGGTCAATGGGCTGCCAGCCATTCCAGTGATTGTAGCAAGTGGGGTAACAACTTTTTGTGATGGCGACCAAGTAAATTTGACGGCAAATAGTAACAATTCGGTGATTTGGAACACAAACGAAGCCACAAGAACAATTACAGTAAAACAAACAGGAAACTATGCAGCCAGAGTGCAAGACAGTAATGGCTGTCTGTCGCCATTTACGGCAGCTACCAAAGTCGATGTAAAACCACTTCCGCCTACGCCAATGATTGAAAAAGCAGGTATATTTTCGATAGAAGTAACAAATCCAGTTGCACAGAGTGTGTATATTTGGAAAATAGACAATAATATACTGACCGACACACGCTACTTTATTAAGGCCAAACAAGATGGACAATATCAAGCACAGGCAACAATCAAATACAGCCCTACGCTCACTTGTTTTTCAAAAGCCTCTTCTGTCGTCAATTACGTTGTTGATGGTACTGTGTCGGGTATTGGTATATATCCAAATCCTGTTACGATGGGTGTCTTGAATATAGAAACTCTGAACGACATCAAAAACGCCAACGCCACGGTTTATTCTATGGCGGGCCGATTAGTGTTTTCAAATATTATACCCAATTTTGACGAGCGAAAACAGTTAGACCTAAGCATGCTGCCACCAGGCCAGTATGTTCTTGAAATTACATCTGGGGCGTTTAGGACAACCAAAAAAATTCTGATAGATAACCGTTGATATTTTTTTAATTATAAATTTATAAAAATAATCAAAAAAATACTATATTTACCTCAACATCAAACTGAGGTAAAGTGGTATGAATATCAGTCAAAAACATAAAATCAACCAGTACGATGCCATCGTCATCGGCTCTGGTATGTCGGGTGGTTGGGCGGCCAAAGAGCTATGTGAAAAAGGCTTACGAACCATTGTCTTGGAACGAGGCCATGACGTAAAACACGTTACCGACTACACAACTGCCATGACCGACCCATGGAATTTACCACATCACAACCGTCTGCCGCCAGCTTTTCGTGAAGCCAACCCGATAGTGAGCAAGTGCTATGCACTCGATGAGGCCACAAAGCACCTGTTTACGATGGACGACGTGCAGCCCTATATTCAAGAAAAACCCTACGACTGGATTCGGGCTTATCACACAGGCGGCAAGTCGCTGCTGTGGGCGAGGCAAGTACAACGCTGGTCAAAATACGACTTTGATGGCCCCGCCCGAGATGGCTACGCTGTGCCTTGGCCTGTAAGCTACAA
>JAYVJH010000042.1:0-2903 GCA_043769455.1 Runella sp.
TGATAGTACACGAGTATTTTCATGGTTTTCAGTTCAAACACAAATCCTATACCAATACTGTGTTGATGAAAACGGCTGGTGTTTCACAGGATAGTTTATCCAAAATATTTAAAAATAATTCTTGGTTTGCAGAAAAAATTAAAAAAGAAAACGACTTCCTGCTGAAAGCAATTCAATCAGAAAATCGGTCTGAAACAGAAAGTTACATCGATAGTTTTTTTAGTTTGAGAAAAGAAAGACGATTGGAAGTCCAATCTAAACTAAACTTTGAGATAGACGACGTTGAGAAAATCTATGAAACCATGGAAGGAACAGCAAGGTATATTGAATACAATTTGCAAATGGAATATGCAACAAGGAAGCCTGACAAAAAACTTGCGAGCGTAGATACGGCATATCATTCTTATAAAATCTTTCAAAATTATAAAATTGAGAATGACCCGTGGCTCTACACCGCAGGAAAACGATATTTTTATGCAACAGGTTTCAATATCGTGAGGCTGTTAGACAAATTAAAGATTGATTACAAGTCAAGGCTTTTTAAGGAAGGCTCACTTTCATTGGACGAAATATTAGAAAAAAACTACAAGAAGTCAAAATAGGTGATCGGTATTCTTAAAAAAAGTATCTCCCTCAAATCGGACGGTAGCGGTGGCCACAAAATAGCTGGCCGGGGGCAAGTGGCTATTTTTGAGTAGAGCATAGTCGAGTATTCACCAAACTACATTCTACCCAAAATTACATTTATTTTTCTTAATCTTCCCACCCAAACGACCGCTCAATGGCTTTTTTCCAGCCTTTATAGAGCTTGGCTCGCTGGTCGGCTTCCATGTTGGGTGTCCAAGTGTGAGCAACTCCCCAGTTTTGGCGTAGGTCGTCAATGTTTTTCCAGTAACCAACGGCGAGGCCAGCGGCATAAGCTGCACCAAGAGCGGTAGTTTCGGTAACAGTCGGGCAAACGACAGGCACATTGAGCATATCGGCCTGAAACTGCATGAGCGTCTGGTTATGTACCATTCCACCATCGACTCTGAGCGATTTGAGATCAAGACCTGCATCTTTTTTCATGGCCTCCATCACGTCCAATGTCTGATAGGCGGTGGCTTCGAGTACGGCTCGGGCTATGTGGCCTTTGTTCACGTAGCGAGTCAGGCCAGCAATCACGCCACGGGCATCGGCTTTCCAGTAGGGAGCATATAGGCCCGAAAACGCTGGCACAAAATACGCGCCGCCGTTGTCTTCTACGCTTTTGGCGAGGGCTTCTACGTCTGCACTATTCTGAATCATTCCCATATTGTCTCTCAACCACTGCACCAACGCCCCTGCAATGGCTACGCTGCCTTCGAGGGCATACTGAACGGGTTGGTCTCCAATTTTGTAAGAAACGGTAGTCAGCAATCCGCAGGTCGATTCTTTGAGTTCAGAGCCTGTATTTAACAACATAAAGCAACCCGTGCCATAGGTGTTTTTGGCAGTGCCGGCTTCAAAGCAGGTTTGGCCGAAGAGGGCAGCGTGTTGGTCGCCCAAGTCGCCTGCTATTGGTACGCCTGGCATAACATTTGAGGTAATATTTCCATAGACTTCGCTGCTGCTTTTAATGGCCGGTAACATGGCTTTGGGAATATTAAAGGTTGCCAATAGTCCATCGTCCCAGTTCAACGTTCTGAGATTCATGAGTTGAGTACGGCTGGCGTTGGTTACGTCTGTGATGTGTACGCCTCCATTGGTACCACCCGTCAAATGCCAAATCAAGAAAGTGTCCATATTTCCAAAAAGCGCATCTCCGTTTTCGGCATCGGTACGGAGTCCTTCTACGTTTTCGAGTAGCCATACTATTTTGAGGGAACTAAAATAAGTAGCTAAGGGCAAGCCTGTTTTAGCTCTAAATCTGTCTTGACCACCATCTGCCGACAGCCGACTGACGAGTTCGCCCGTGCGGGTATCTTGCCAAACGAGGGCATTATAGTAAGGTTTGCCCGTGTGTTTGTTCCAGACTACGGTTGTTTCTCGTTGATTGGTGATGCCCACGGCGGCAATGTCTGAGGCGTTTTCGACACCTGCATTGATGCGTGCCTGTGCGATGACTTCGAGGGTATTGCGCCAGATTTCGTCTGAATTATGCTCAACCCAGCCTGGCTTTGGGTAAATCTGTTCGTGTTCTTTTTGGCCAACGGCTACAATAGTTCCTGCTCTGTCGAACAATATACAACGGGTGCTGGTAGTGCCTTGGTCTATGGCTGCAATGTATTTTGACATGGTTTTTGGGTTTAAGATAAATCGTTTTGGCAAAGATAATAAAATACGATACAAGTTTTGTTTTGTACCAATCAAAGTAATAAATTTGTGAATACAAAGCGTTGAAAACCAAAACATAAACCCCCACAATATGAATGCAATTAGCGATTTTATAGAAGTAAACGATCATGTAATACATTATAAACTTCCGCAGGGGTTTGATGCAAAAAGGGTACAACTTATTATTTTACCAGCCGAAAATGAACCTATACTATCAACAAAAGCCAATAGACTGAAATCTTTACGAGGAAGCATCACGGGTATAGATGCAAAAAAGTTCAATAACCATATTGAAACAATTAGAAAAGAATGGTAACACGTTATCTGATTGATAGTTCGATAGCTAATAAGTACCTAAATGGTAGTCTACCAGAAGAGGGGTTTATCTTTTTGGACACCATTCTTGAGGTGGAATGTGCCATATCCGTTATCACAAAAATTGAACTATTGAGTTGGGTAACAGATAACCGAGAGCAGTACCACAAAGTAGAAATATTTGTCGAAAACTCAACTATATTAGTTACTACTCAGGTTCTGAGTAAAATTAGTTAAATTGAATAAAAAGGTTTAAAATTGTCCATTGACAGATAAAGAATTGATATTGCAAC
>JAYVJH010000043.1:0-4125 GCA_043769455.1 Runella sp.
AAGTAAACGCTCTGGCTCGCTGATTGAAACTTGTTTTTTCATAATGCAAATTTGTATTATTTTAATATAAATTTCCAAATTGTTTTGTCATTCTCTATACAAAATTTAATTAACCTATGAGAAATATCTTATTTTAACAGCCACATAATATCGTTGATATCGTCTTTGCCTGCAAACTGAGATCCAATCGCCGCCTTGTAGTTTACAGCGTTGGTGTTGCGCTCTGATGCAGGATATTGCCATCGCTTCGGAATCCGTGAGCTATTACCTGTGCCTACACCCGTCAAAAACGTTGGAATACCTGTGCGACGCTGATTGTAGAATGCTTCTAAACCTGAATTTTGAAAAAATGCAATGTATTTTTGAATCAGAATCTGGTTTAGTCCTGTCGCATTGTTGCCTGCATATTTTACCAAATCACCTTGCAAATAAGTAGTTAGCGTTGGGGCATTAGTAATGCCATAATGGCTCATAGAGGCTGAGATGGCATTTCTGTACCAAAGGTCTGCATCGCCAGTAGCCCAACCTCGATTGATGCCCTCGGCCATGTTGAAGCACATTTCTGGATAGCCCACAATAAACAATGCCTCGCCTACATCGTTTGAGTAATACCTCGCCCGATTCTGAAAAGAATAATCTCCTTTCAATGCGTTGGTACTCATATCGGCTAAGTCTTCGCCCGACGATGCCCCTACATAGGCGGCGTGGTCGGTTGCTTTTAAGCCTGCTTTCAACTTGGCTTCGGCTGGCTCGGCTACTACAAATATGCGTGGGTCTTTGCGGGCTACCAACAAATCTACATAGGTTTTTGCCATGTTTTCACGAGTAGCATTAAAACCAAAATTAGACGGATTGCGTGGGTATTTATTAAAATTATTAAAAACATATTGCATATTGTCTGCCATGGTGGTCATTATCGGAAACTTGGCTGGGTTGGTTATCATTTCCGCAAAACGCTGTTTGACCTGTAAATCAGTGTCGTTTTCTTTGCTGCTCAAACTCACCAAAACACGCAATTTAAAACTATTGACAACTTTGCGCCATTTAGTCAGGTCGTTACCCATATAAATATCGCCAGCCAGATTGCGGTCGCCTTTGGCAATTAGGGCGGCCAAATCTTCATTGGCGGCATCGAGCCATTTTAATATTTGTACATAAACGGCTTTTTGAGAGTCATAGATGGGTGTGGTCATTTCCAATCCTTTGAGTGCATCGGTGAGTGGTACATCGCCCACTCGTTTGGTCATGTCTTCATAGAAATAAGCCCTAAAAAACTTGCCCAAAGCAGTGTAAGCATTTTGGTCTGGTAAGCCTGCCCGTTTTGCTTCTTCTTCCATCTTAATAACGTTTTTTAGTGTCGTAAACGACAAATCGGTACTTGTCCAAGTGTATTCGTTGGTGGCGTAGTAGTTATAATTTGAACCATAAAACTGATTCCAGCGGGCTTTGTCTCCCCATGCACTACCCGCAATGACGGTATTGTAAACATCGTTCAAAACGCCATTAAATACCAGCGAAGCGGGTGCGTTTACAGGGCGATTGGGGTCTTTTTCGAGTACGGCAAAGTCTTGGCAGGCCGTTAGCCCTATAACTATTAGTACACTTACCAATACTGAAAAGACTTTGTTTTTAGAATTTATTTTTAGTATATTTTTCATTTTAATAGTACAATAAGATTGAAATAAAATTGATAGCTACAAGTATTTTATGCTTAGAAAGTCAAGTTGATGTTTACTCCCAAACGGCGCATAGTTGGCGTTTGAAGGTCAGAACTCCCCTGTGAGCCATTGGCAAATTGGTCGAGGTCTATATCGTCTTTTTCGGCAAAATACAACAAGTTACGACCTACCACCGACACACTCATTTGTTTGATAAACGTTTTTTGTAAAAAACTTGTCGGCAAATTATAACCAATCACTACCTCACGCAACTTACCAAACGAGCGGCTCATTAGGTTGCCGCCATTGGGGCCATAGCGACGGCTTACATAGTCTTGCAAAAACTGCTTGGTAGTATTTGGAGCAAACTTCAACTCGTCGAAGTTGGTAATATTACCGTCCACATCATACCTTATTGCCAGTCCGTTCGATACCGACACACCTTCGCCTACATAAGTTTTATTACCTTTTGTGTCTTCTAAGCGAGCTGTACCCATTGCGCCCTCAATGGTGGCTATATGACGGCCACCACGAAATAACTGTCGCTGAATGTAGTTTGAAATAACGCCACCAACACGGCCATCAAACTGCACACCGAGATTCCAGTTTTTGTAACTTATGCGGTTGTTTAAACCCCATACCCAGTCGGGGTTTAGATTGCCAACATATTGCGCCACAGGATTGATAATTGGTCGACCTCCGCCGTCGTTTATCAACTCCCCGTCTGGGGTTATGATAAATGTAGATGTGTAATATTTATCGACACGGTCGCCAATTTTAAAGAACTGGCTCAAACGCTCCACACCTGGGTATATTTCTGTATATCTTTCGTTAAAAGTAGACCAGTTACCCAAAATTTCCCAAGTAAGCCCTTTTGAGTTTTTGATGGGTGTACCAGAAATTGACACTTCAATACCTTTTTTCTGTGTCTTGATACCATTTACTAATGCCGAGTTATAACCAGTTGTGGTTGATAATGGTAAATTAAAAATACGTGGGCCATCATCAGAAATCCAGTAAGCCACATCTAACGTCAGGCGATTTTTGAGAAAACGAACATCTGTGCCTATTTCCCATTGAGAAGTAGAATTGGGTTGTAGTTCTGGATTGTTAAGTGTATTGGTATAAAAAGCAGCAGGTGCGTTGTTGTAGCCAAATGGCGTACTATAAACGGCTGAGTTTTGGTAAGTAGGGCCGTCGTAAGACGATGAGTAGTCGTCGCCATAACCTAACGGAAAACTCGCACCTGGGTTTGTACCTATTGTTGAACGGGTTAGACCGTCTTTTACGTTGGCATACGAACTGCGTAGCTTTAAGAACGATATTGGGCCTAGGTTTTCTAATAAATCAGAGACAATAAAACTACCCGATACAGATGGGTAAAAGAAAGTATTATTACCGTTTGGTAATGTCGAAAGCTGATCTACTCGGCCAGTAGTTGAGAGTGTCAAGAAAGTTTTGTACGAAAAGTCGGCAGAATAGTACGCTGATTTTACAGCCATTGCCGCCTTGTAGTTAAATATCTTGACGGGGTTGGCTGAATTGGCAAAGTTATATACACCTGGCACGTTGAGATAGTCAGTTGTAGCATAATTTGAGTTGTAGTCAAACGTTCTGAGATTGGCACCAGCTAAGGCATTTACTGAAAACTTATCGCCAATTTTTTTATCAATTTTTACCAATAATTCAGTATTGTTATCAAACAAATTGCGGCGGTCTTCACGATAGTCGCCACGGCGTTCGTCACGGCCATAAGTACCCATCGAAAACGGAAATTTCTCGTTTCTGAACAATCCCCAAGTTGTAGCCTGTGTGCGTAAAGTAGCTTCTATAACGTCTGCAATTTGGTATTTCATGGCAAGTTGGCCAATAATGTCATTTTTTTTGTGTTCACGTACCCATTATAAGCCATAAAATACGGATTGTTATATCGCTGATATTCGGCATAATTTTGTTGTACACCCTCTTTACCAGTTTGCCAATAGTTACGCATATCGTCCACATTCCAGTCGGCACCTCCCCAAATCGTCATATTATAAATCATCGAGTTGGGGCCGTAGTTTACGTCTGGAAAATTGGGTGAATTTTGATAATTGTATTGTAACCCCGACTCAAACGACAGGCGTTTAGAAAATTTATAGTCCAGAGTTGTATTAAACACCAAACTATTCATTTTTGTATTTGGTACAATGCCTTTTTGATTGGTATTCGACATCGAAAAGCGCAAGTTATATTTATCGCCCGATGATGAAACAGCAATGTTGTTGGTCGATAATATACCAGTCTCTAAATACCGCTGTAAATTGTCTTTACCACGAGCCGTCCAGGGTGTACCTTGTCTTTTTCCAGTTATGGGGTCGATAGGGCTATCGTACTGAGGTATCGACTGACCGTCGAAGCGTGGCCCCCAAATGTCATAATCACCATCGTTTGCACCTGCACCTTTACCGTCCACAAAAGCGTACAC
>JAYVJH010000044.1:0-2967 GCA_043769455.1 Runella sp.
AAGCTGTAAAACCTACAGCCGCACTATCTCTGCTCCCAGCGCATTGAGGCGACTGTCGATGTTTTGATAGCCACGGTCAATCTGCTCAATGTTGTCGATTATGCTCACGCCATTGGCCGACATAGCGGCAATGAGCAACGACACCCCCGCCCGAATGTCAGGCGAAACCATACGAATACCCCGAAGTGGCATTTCTCGATTTAGGCCCACAACGGTCGCACGGTGCGGGTCGCAGAGAATAATCTGTGCGCCCATTTCGATAAGTTTATCTACAAAAAACAACCGACTTTCAAACATTTTTTGGTGAATCAATACCGTCCCTTTGGCCTGAATGGCCGTTACGAGAACAATACTCAATAAGTCGGGAGTAAAACCAGGCCAGGGTGCATCGGCCACTGTGAGCATTGAGCCGTCAATAAAAGTGTCCAATTCGTAGTGGTCTTGGGCTGGTACAAAAATATCATCGCCTCTGATTTCGAGCTTTATTCCTAATTTTTGAAAAACAGTCGGAATCTGTCCTAAGTTTGGTACAGAGCAGTTTTTGATAGTAATTTCGCTTTGGGTCATGGCCGCCAGACCAATAAACGACCCAATCTCAATCATATCGGGTAGCATTGTGTGTTCTGTTCCTGATAGCGCAGGCACTCCCTCGATTGTCAATAAATTTGAACCAATGCCACCAATTTTTGCACCCATTCGGTTGAGCATCTTGCAGAGTTGCTGGAGGTATGGCTCGCAGGCAGCATTGTATATCGTTGTTGTGCCGTTGGCCATCACAGCGGCCATCAGTACGTTGGCAGTGCCTGTTACCGAAGCCTCATCGAGCAGCATATACGTTCCGTTGAGGTTACTGGCATCGACCTGATAAAACCCGCCGTCTTCGGGGTCGTAGTCAAACTTTGCACCCAGTTTTTCAAATCCCAAAAAATGTGTATCAAGTCTTCGGCGGCCAATCTTGTCGCCACCTGGGCGGGGTATTTTTCCTTTTTTGAACCGTGCCAACATAGGCCCAAGCAACATGACAGAGCCACGCAAAGCCGCCGCTTTTTGGCGATAAGTTTCGGTTTCCATAAACTGAATATTTACGTCCGATGCCTCAAAGCACACAGACGACTTGCTCAGGCGGGTCTGTTTTACTCCCAAATCACCGAGTAGTTCAACGAGCTGGTTTACATCTCTGATATTGGGGATATTATGAATTGTTACAGGCTCTGAGGTCAGCAATACGGCACAAATAATCTGTAAAGCCTCGTTTTTTGCACCCTGTGGTGTAATTTCACCTTTGAGTTGTCGGCCACCTGTAATTTTGAAAGAAGACATTTTATAAATTTAAAAGTAGAGTAAACGACAAGCCCACAAAACTATTCTTTATTATTGAAAACAAATCACTATTTTTGGAAAAAACTTAATATAAACAAGGAAGCTTTCTCTCCAAGCGAAAGCTTCCCTCTAACCTAACTATACAATGGAAGAACTATTTGCCACCGAGCGCACCCGAGAATTAGTACCAAAAATTAAAGAATTTATAGAAAATGAGGTAATTCCGCACGAAAACGTTGCCATACTAACAGGCAAATTTTCGGACGTTGCTCCAATTTTAGATCAAAAACGTGAATTAGTAAAAAAAGCAGGGCTTTGGGGCTTGCAGTGGAGCAAAGCCGAGGGCGGCCTTGGGCTTACGCTCTGTGAATTTGGGCAAATCAGCGAAGTGCTGGCCACAACTCCCATCGGCCATTACACTTTCAACTGCCAAGCCCCTGACATTGGCAATATGGAACTGATGCACAAATATGCTCCAGAAGCCCTAAAACATAAATATTTAGAGCCATTGAAAAATGGTGAAATCCGTAGTTGTTTTTCGATGACAGAGCCGGGTTTTGCTGGCTCAAACCCTGTCAATATGGGTACAACGGCCGTCAGAGATGGTAACGAATACGTTATCAATGGCCATAAGTGGTTTACATCGTCGGCAGATGGTGCTGCTTTTGCTGTGGTTATGGCCGTAACCAACCCCGATGCTTCGCCGCACCGCCGAGCAAGCCAAATTGTGGTTCCGACCGATGCGCCAGGTTTTAAATTAGTGAGAAATATACCAATCATGGGCGAAGCGTCAGACCATTGGTCGAGCCATGCCGAAATCACTTATACCGATGTGCGTGTACCAGTCAGTAACTTGATTGGTGGCGAGGGCATGGGTTTTGCACTGGCACAAGAGCGGCTCGGGCCGGGGCGTATCCATCACTGTATGCGCTGGATTGGCACAGCCGAGCGTTGTTTGGACATTATGTGCCGCCGTGTTGCCGAGCGAGACATGGGCGACGGCACAGTGCTGGGCGAAAAACAATTTGTACATGGCTGGATAGCCGAAAGTCGTGCCGAGATTGATGCCTCCCGACTGATGGTACTCAGAACGGCGCACAACATTGATAAATTTGGAGCAGCGGCGGTAAGAAATCAGATTTCAGAAATTAAGTTTTTTGTGGCCAATATTATGCTAAAAGTCATTGACAGAGCCATTCAGGCCAATGGTGCGAGGGGTATTACTGACGACATTCTACTGTCGTTTTATTATCGCCACGAGCGAGGAGCGAGAATTTATGACGGAGCCGACGAAGTACACAAACAAGCCCTTGCCCGTAGCATCTTAAAAGACTACGGCCTCGACGTGCGCCGCAAAGCGCAAGAAAGAAATGGGTAGAATATGACAGCAAAAGATATTTTAAAGCTATTGTATGCTGATGGCTGGTTGGAAAAAGACCAGAAAGGTAGCCATTTACAATTGGTTCATCCTTCTAAAAAAGGAAAAGTTACAATACCAATGCACAAAGGAGATATGCCAAAAGGAACAGCCCTCTCAATACTGAAACAAGCAGGAATTAAATAATTTTAGATATGCAACCAATAGAATTGATTGTTGAAAAAAATACGGACGGCCAATTATGGGGGAGAATTAACTATGAAGATAAC
>JAYVJH010000045.1:0-6132 GCA_043769455.1 Runella sp.
AATCAATTACAGTCTATCGGGGTCGTTTGTACTACACTTTTGACATTGACCATCAACTACTTGGCCAATGCCCTACCTCTCAACGGCCAAACGAGTGCGATGGTATCGGCCAAATATCCTACTTATTTTACTCCTGCGGGTTTTGCTTTTTCTATATGGGGCGTTATTTATTTGGGTCTCATCGCCTTTACAGTCTATCAGGCCCTACCAGCACAAATAGACAATCAGAAGTTAGTCAAAATCAGAAAATGGGTAATGCTCAATGGACTTTGTAACGCTGCCTGGCTACCGCTTTTTCACTACGAATATATACCCGCAAGCATGGTCGTGATGGTAGCTTTGCTTTTTACGCTTGTTCAAATCAATATTATTTTCAGTCAAGAATTAGCAAAAACGACAACCGAAAAGTGGCTCATCGGCGTTCCATTTAGTATTTATTGGGGCTGGGTTTGTGTGGCATCGGTTGTCAATGTAGCCGTATTGCTCACTACCACTACGTGGTTTGGTTTTGGTATTACTGCGCCAGTGTGGTCGGTTATTATGATTATTGTTGCTACGGGTATTGGGCTATGGGCGTACTTTAAGATACCAAATTTAGCTTATATTTTAGTTTTTGTTTGGGCTTTGTTTGCTATCTCAAAAATGCAAGCAGATACTGTAATAGTAGCCAAAACCGCACTTATCGCTGCTGGCACGATTGGTTTGGTAATTGTGCTACGGAGCATGAAAGTATTGCCGAAGTCTGTATAAAATAGATGTGAGATGTTAGATGTCGGAAAAACAAATGACTTACTATTAAAAAAAGTTGTCTTCCAAACGGCCAGCCCCGTAAATACTCACAGCTACTAATTTACAGTTCAAATTTAATACCACCAAACCAATACCGCCCCACGGCTGGCTCAAAGTATCGGTTGGCCGAGGCGTTTATTTGGATATTCTGAAAATACTGTACGTCAAAAGCGTTGTTGATGCCAATAAAAAACGCTGTGTTGATTGAACGATTGAGTAATGATTTTTTCCACGACTGCCCAACTCTAAAATTGGTAACCGTGTAGCCGCTTGCCGTTATGGTGTTGGCATCGTCGGCAAAAAAATCGCTGGCGTTACGCACTTGACCAATAACATAAAAACCCGACTCATTGAAATACCGCCACTCACCAAATACCGTTTGCTTAGGAATACCCGGGAGGGCGTTACCGTCAAACTTGCCGACCAAGGTTTGGTAGTTTTTGTATTTGAAATCTGAACGAGTATATGCACCATAAAAAGTCAATCCTTTGGCTATCAACGCTGTTATACCCAATTCTATTCCTTGCCGTTTTGACTCGCCTGCATTTCTATAAAATACCCGTCCCGTTTGTCCGACAATCTGAAAAGGCACTAATTCGTCTTTCATATCAATATTAAACAGAGCTACATCGATTCGTAACTTATTGCCAACAAACAACTTAGTTCCAATTTCAATATTTGTAGCTCGCTGTGGGTCAAGGTCAAGATTGAAGCCCCCCACCCCCGACGGATTGTTGGAAAGTTCGCTCATAGCTGGGCTTTCAAAACTTGTACCAACGTTGGCGTATAGGCTACTTTGTTGGCCTATCAAATAATTAACACCCAACGTTGGATTTATAATCTGATACAACCGCTCACCCGACTGATTGCCGTCTGTCAAAAATTGGTCGGTTACTTGCTGTTTGATTTTATCATAACGAACCCCTACCAAAACACTACCCCGGCCAATGGCAAGGTCTTGGGTCAAGAAGAGAGCTGTATTTTTAAATTGTTCCAACTGCTCAAAAGTCATTTTTCCACGCTCACCAGCCATGTTATCAAACCTACGGCGTGTGTCGTTCTGACTTTCAATATCCAGACCCGCCCTTACTCGGTAGCCAATATTGTTTTGGGTATAATAAAATTGGTATTGCACACTCCCGCCACCAAAAACTCGCTCGACACTCCCAGCACCAGCAGCTTGAAAAGCCAAGAAATTAGCTATCGAGCGTTGAGTTACAAAACCACGAACAAACAATAAATGATGTCCTATTTTTTTTTCAAATACCAACCCCAGCCGTCCTTGTTCAAAACTTTTGCCTGTACCAAACTTCAAATTATTGGGGTGCGCTTGCTGGCGGTTTTCGGCGGCTTGCGTTGCCGTTAGTCCGCCGGGGTCATTGTCTATTGGACTATTGGCATAGTTTAGCAGTAGTTTTAGAGAAGTCAGAGAGTCAAAATCGTAACTAAATTTAAGATTCAGAATCGTGTTTTGCATTTGGCTATTAGCCCTATAACCCTCGACTTGGTTATGCGTTGCGCTTAGTACATAACCAAATTTTTGTTTTTGAGAGGCCGTCTTTATTGTCAAATTCCTAAATCCAAACGACCCTGTACTGGCTTTTAGTTCTATCAATGGCAAGTCGGTGGCGTTGTCGGTTGTCAGGCCAATAACCCCACCAGCGGCATTGCCATACATACTCGACGACGGCCCACGTACTACCTCCATACGACTCAACGTACTGGGGTCGATATTACTCACATCGGCCTGACCATCGGGTGTGGACTCTGGTATACCGTCCACCACAAGCCTAATGCCTCGAATACCAAAAGCCGCCCTTGCGCCAAAACCACGTATCGAAATTCGTAAGCCCTGTCCATAATTATCTGGATTTTGGGCAAAAAGCCCAGGCACAGCCCCCAACGATTCAAAAAGCGAAAGCTGCTGGTTGCCTATTTTAATGCGGCTACCGTCCAAAACCGTCATCGCCATCGGCACTCTGGTTTCTTTGGTTTCGAGACGTGTACTTGTTACAATAACTGGGGCGAGTTGTTGAGTACGAAGGCTATCTATTTGGGCATTGGCACGCACACAAAAAAACACCATCAGCACAATAAAAAGATACGAGATTTTAGATGTGAGATGTGAGTGTTTGTAATTCATTGATAATTAGTTATTTGTTTACCAAAACAGCTATTTTTGTAATTCATTATTCGTTTTTCACTATTCACTACTTGTCATTTAAAAAAACTATAATTATGCAAAAAACACTCATCATTTTGATGTCGGTCGTTTCTTTGGCCGTTTATGGTCAGTCATACAACGCCACGGCCAGCACAACTTACAAAGATAGTCTGGGAAATGTAATTAGTGCAAAAAAATACCAGCGAGATTATAAATGGAATACCTATCGAAGCGTTCCAACGCTTGACACTGCCAAGAAGACAATAACCGAGTTTAGGCCACAAAAATTTACGGCACAAGAATCGATAAAAATGAAAGAATGGGCAGTTAAAAAAGTCAATAAGGGCGACAATGCACCCATTTTTCAGACAACAGATATTAACAACAATGCCATTGATTTGCAAAAACTAATTGGTAGGGTTATCGTTCTCAATTTTTGGTTTATTGGCTGTGAGCCATGCCGCAAAGAAATGCCCGAACTCAAAACCATAACCCAAAGCTATACCAATGCCGATGAGATTGTATTTTTGTCAATCGCTCTGGACACTGACGTGGCACTTCGTAAGTTTATACTGACCCATGATTTTGGTTTTATTGTTGGCAAAATGAACAAAGAAATCACCGACAAATACGCCATTCATAGCTTTCCTACAAACTTTGTGATTGATAAAAATGGAACTGTAATATACGGAAAATCAGGGTATTCTGGAAGCCTCGGCTCACTCAAAAGAGCAATAGCAAAGGCCACGAAATAATAGTTTAGCCAAAAAAAACAACCCCGTACAAACTTTGTACGGGGTTGCGTTGCGAAGGGTTTAGAAACAGAAACTTAGTTTTAGAAGCGATAAGTAAGCGTAGCCGATACCATACGAGACAATATAGGGCGAGCAAAAACTGGTGCGCCAAGCTGATTGATTTGCGTGATGTCAGTATTTGGTAGAGCCGTTCCATCGGGGCGTTTTACGCCACCTATGGCCAAGTCTTCGGCAGTTGTACCTTGCAAACCGTAGCCACCAAAGAGCAATATACCTGCATCGTTCAAGATATTGCTTGCTTGTACGGCCACCGATATTTTGGAAGTAACATCTCCCGTAACACCCAAGCCCAATACACCATAAGCAGGCAGTACAACGCTATTGCGGCGGTTGCCTTGGCGGTCGCTAAACCAACGGTAGTTGAGGTATGGTGTAAATTTGCCTATGCGATAGCTTGGTGTAAAATCGACCATAACCGCTGGCACGTCTTTGACTTTATTGCCCGAGAAGTTCTCCATAAAAAACAAAGCCGAATTGACAGACCCAGCCGTATTTTGGTACGACAGACGGTCATAGACAGCGTTTTGGATAGTTGCGTGGGTGCGAATACTAAACTTATTGGTAGGGTTTAATATATTTTCAATTTCTAATCCAATAGTACGAGTAGCATTAAAGGTAGCATCGGTAAAGAAACTCGCCGCACCGTTTGAGATAAACAACTGCAACAGTGCATTGTCTAAGTAGCTATAAAAACCTGTTACAAACAACGAGGCTTTCTTTGAGTTTAGTTTGTAGCCTACCTCGGCCTGCGTAACGGTTTCTATTACACCTTTTTTATCCAATGGAATATTGACGAAGTTATTGGCGTAATAGTCCAATTCTGGGGCTTTGTTACCACGTGAAGCACGCACATAAATTGCCGACTTATCAGAAATTTTATAGTTTGCGCCCAATGACCACGATAGGTAATTGAACTGAAAACCATCTCCATCGCCAGCCGCATCTGCATTGGTAACGTTACCTGTGGCATCGTAAGATTTGTCGTACTCAAACACGCGTCCATTATATACACGAGAGCCAAGATCAAAAGTTGTAAATGGGTTTCTGTCAATACCACCCAAACCACCTACTGCTGTGCCACCTTGCCAGCCTTCTTTTTGTCCGTTTTGGCGCACAGACTCATAGCGAAGTCCTACATCAACTGTTAGCTTATCAGTAGTTTTCCAGACATCATTAAAATAGACGGCAGCCAGAGTCGAGGTATTTTTTGTGATGGTGTAAGCCAAACCACTGTGTAATACCATTCCGTTACGGTCGGTAGCTTGGTAGTTGCCTGTGCCATACAAACCACCAAAGGCCGCTGTCAGTGCAGGAACAGCCTGTACTGCGGCTGGCGCAGTACGTGGTGCAGGAAACTCAACTCGAACGGCACGAGGATTAGCCCCCAAGGTACTCAATACACCATCGGCAAACCATTGTGTATTGATGGTGGTACTTGAATAGTACCCACCAAACGACATCTGGTGCTTACCTATTTCTTTGCTCAAATTAAGAGCTACAATATTATCTTGTGTTTGGTTGTACATATTCAAAGGCACCGTTGCCAACAAATATTTACCTAATTTGTTCGGAACACTCGGGTCTAAGACTCCCACTGGCAAACCTCCTTGTATAGCAAAATTAACTTTGGCCAATACCTCACCAGTTTGGGCATCATAATAAGTTGGCGAAAGTACACTTGGGAAGAACGAACTGGCAACCTGCCCGCCCACGGTCGCCCCAGCAGCGGCATAAGTACCTGCACTTGCCAAAGCACCCGCACCAAACTGCAAATAACCCAGATTGTTAGGTACAACGAGCGACGGTACAACAGGTAGTGTAACATTGCCTTGGTATTGTAAGTAACTCTGGTCAAAGCTGCTTGTTTTGGCTTTTACGTTCAAGCCCCAGCCTTTGCCTAAGTCGGTTTGGTAGTCAAGTCCTACCGACCATGATTTGTTCTGAATACCATTTTTGGCATCAAATGTACGGTTTGGATTTGCGGTGTTTTCTTTACGAAATTGGTCAGCTCTGATAACGTCAGATTTCAAGTCAATAAATGTAGTCGAATAGTTAATATCCACAGGGTCAGTACCGCCCTGATAGCCCTGTGTCATGTCATTTTGAAGTGCTATTTCTTTAAAAAATGAATTTTGGTCATTTAGGTACTTACCATATAACTTAAACATTCCTTTTCCAAACTGCTTAGTGATATTGGCCTTAATCTGACCACCCACGTTGGCAAGGAAAGGGGTGGTACGTGCGCCGCCATCACTACGGTAAAATCCACCAATATGATACGCCCAGCCTTTGGCCAATGGGCCACCAAACTCGGCATCGAACCGACCTAAGCCTTTGCCATTGCCATACATAGCGCCTTGCAAA
>JAYVJH010000046.1:0-8186 GCA_043769455.1 Runella sp.
TTTTTTGGGCTTGCCAAAAACAAGAAAAAACCCAAGCCACTAAATACCAAACCCTTGACTATGTACAAGTTGGCAAACTCTTTGCAACTACCAAGTGGCCGTATATCATTGACCTCAAAAATGGCAACAAACGCCTTGTCTTTGTGGGTTGCGAACACGTTTATGACGATACGACACACCCACAATTTACCAAAATCGAGCAATATTTCAAAGATTTTAAACCCCAAATTGCGTTCAACGAAGGCGGGCAAATTGCCAAAACTTACGCCAGCCGAACCGATGGCATGTTGAAAAATGGCGAAACGGGACTACTGAAATATTGTTCGGACAAAGCCAAAATCAAGATGATGAACGGCGACTTGGCCGACAGTCTCGAATTTGGGTTGATGCTCAAAAAAATCCCCCGAGAACAATTATACTTGTACTATGTCATCGAACGCATCATTGGGCCTTACGCCATGGGTGCCTATCGGGAAAAATCGTTTGATGAAAACGTAAAAATCAAAATCAAAAAGTGGTTTGTGGACGAGGGTTTTCCGCTCAATAAAAATGAGCAAGACTATGAATACATCAAGAAATTGTATCTTAAATACATGGGTAAACCCTTGAAATATATGGGTAAAGACCCGCTCACACTCGAAGCGTTCGACCTCGAAGCCTTCGACTACATCAACCCCGGCTGTAAGTTTTGTGCCATTGGGCGGGTGTCCAAAGAAGTGTGAGATAGTGTTTTACTGTCAAAAATTGACCAAGCACTCAACGACCACGACCGAGTGATTGTTGCCTTTGGCGGTGGCCATGCCCTAGCCGTTGAGCCTGCGTTGAGGCAAATTATAGCCCAAAGAAGAAAGTAAATTATGAAGAAAGACATCGTACAAAAATACATTCAAGCACTCGTACCTATTGACTCTGAAAAGGTGGCGGTTGTGGTCGAAAATTTTGAATTTGTAGCCATCGAAAAAAACACGTTTTTACTCAAAGAAAAACAGGTAAGCCAAGCTACCTTTTTTCTGGAAAGCGGCTTTGTGCGGTCTTATATTTTGGATAATGACGGCAACGAGGTAACGACCAATATTTTTTCGGCACCAGTTTTCGTCAATGATTTTCTGTCGTTTTTTAAACAACAACCCACCAAAGAGAACTACCAAGCCATGACAAACTGTACGCTCTGGAAATTGGGCTATGCAGAGGTACAAAAAAGTTTTCATGGTATTCCCGAATTTAGAGAATTTGGCCGTATGATGCTAATTACCAATTATTCTAAACTCAACGACCGTATGCTGGGCATGATAAAAGACACCGCCGAAGCCCGCTACCTGAGCCTGTTGGCACAGCACCCCGATATTTTGCAGAACGTACCCCTCAAAATCATAGCGTCTCATTTAGGTATTAACGATACATCGCTGAGTAGAATTCGTAAAGATTTGATAAAAAAATAATTTCTTGCCAAATGCCAAGTAGATTCAATTTTTGAGGTCGCAACTTTGCATCATCACATAATCAAATAAAAAGATGATAAAAACAGCCATAAATATCTTAGTGGGAATATTGCTCACTACCCTTTGCTACTCGCAAGTCATTACCCAGACCGTCAGCGGTACAGTCATCGACAAAGATAGCAAAACACCCATACCATTTGTCAATGTTGTTTTGGACAATAGTAACCCGCTGATTGGCATAACGACAGACACCAATGGGGGGTTTATTTTAAAAAATGTACCCATTGGCCGACAAACACTCAAAATAACATTGGTAGGCTACAAACCCCAAACGATTTCGGATATTCAACTAAATGCTGGCAAAGAAATGGTACTAAACATTGAACTCGAAGAAAACGTGATGGCACTGTCTGAAATAGTGGTACGGGCAGGAAATCCGCAAACGCAGACTGTGAACGAGATGGTGGGCATTAGCGGGCGAACTTTTAGCACTGCCGAAGCCAACCGTTTTGCTGGTAGCCAAAACGACCCTGCTCGTATGGCACGCAACTACGCTGGGGTGTCGGGAGCAAGCGACCAACGCAACGACATCATCATCAGGGGCAATGCCCCACAAGGTTTGTTATGGCGCATTGAGGGTGTTCCTGTGCCAAATCCCAATCATTTTTCGGGACAAGGCAGCACGGGTGGGCCAATAAGTATTTTGAACTATAAAATGCTTTCAAATTCAGATTTCTTGACGGGGGCATTCCCCGCCGAATATGGCAATGCTACATCGGGGGCTTTTGATATAAAAATCAGAAATGGCAACAATCAACGGACCGAAAAGACACTTCAAATTGGGGCATTAGGTCTGGAAGTACTACTCGAAGGGCCATTTGCCAATACCAGTAAGTCAAGTTATCTGGTTGGCTATCGTTACTCTACGTTGTCTATTTTGGCCAATGCAGGCGTAAAATTAGGCTTTGCTTCTATTCCCTATTACCAAGATTTGTCTTTTAAGGTCAATATCGTAACCAAAAATGCGGGGGTATTCAAATTTTTTGGTGTGGGGGGCATCAGCAACACCATTTTTTATGACAACAAACGGGATAGTACACAATTTTCGCCAGCCAATAGAGGCGAAAATCTGGCTTTTGGCTCAGAAATAGGCATTTTGGGCATGAGCCATACCTATTTTTTGAACGATAAAATATTTATCAAAACAACCCTCGCCGCTACCTACGAAAGCAACAGCAGCCAACGAGATTCAATTCAAACCGATCAATCGCTCAAACGCACAGGGGGCTTTGGCTTTAATAATTTTAAGTGGGTAGCCAGCTCGTACCTCAATCAAAAAATCAACACACAAAACACGATTCAAATGGGTGCTGTCGTTGAGCAAATTCAGTACAGCAGCCAAGACAGCCTGCTTTTGTACAAGCCTTCAGGTAAGGCGTTCTGGGGTTATAACAATAATTTTTCGGGAAGCACAGGGCTTATACAAGTCTATACACAATGGAAACACAAAGCCAACGAGCGTTTGACGGTCAATACAGGTCTGCATTTTCAGTATTTGGCACTCAACAGTCGTACTGCTTTTGAACCTCGCTTTGCCGTCAATTACCAACTCAACGAGCGGCAGACGTTGAGTATAGGCTATGGGTTGCATCACCAAGTACAGCCTTATGGAATGTATTTTTATAGAAACAAAAATGCACAAAACAACCAAATAGAAATCAACAAAAACTTGGGCTTTTCACGAAGTAACCAGTTTGTGGTGGGCTATGACCTTAATTTTAGTACTGATTTTCGGATAAAAATTGAAAGCTATTATCAGTATTTATCAAACATACCCGTTGAGGCATTTGCATCGTCGTATTCGGTACTAAACTATGGGGCAACTTTCAACAACACCTACAAAGAAAACTTAGTGAACAATGGACTCGGGCAGAACTATGGCGTTGAATTGACGGTCGAGAAGTTTTTTAGCAAAAATTATTATTTCCTTTTCACAACCTCGCTCTATAAGTCCACCTACACAGGCAGTGATGGTGCTTGGCGAAATACAGCTTTCGATGGTAATATTGTGGTAAATGGCTTGGCTGGCTACGAAAAAAAACTAAAAAACAACCTGAGCATTTTGATAGATGCCAAACTAACGGTGGCGGGTGGTTTACGTTATTCACCGATTGATTTGGCCGCTTCCATAAAAAATGGCGAAGCCACATACACTGATACAGAAGCCTTTACCCAACAAAATAAAACCTATATCAAGCCCGATGTAAAGTTTACGGTGCGTAAAGATTTTAAGAAAAAAATGGCTTTGGAATGGGCCTTAGACATTCAGAATATAATTAACTACCAAAATGTTTTTTTGAATTGGTACGACAAAAACACCCGAACCGAACACCCCGTTTATCAAAATGGACGCTTCCCAACGGTGCAATTAAAGTTAGAATTTTGAGAATGTATTTTAAATCGTAATTCCAATACTATGCTACCGACTATACCTATTTTTGTCTCGTTTGTGTTTGGATTAACGACCCTTACTACACTTGTGGTTTTTTATGGTGCCGTCAAAAATGCCAAAACGATGGCTACTCGCCACAAATCTGATGCGGTTTTGATGGGTCTATCGCTGTGGTTGTTTTTGCAAGCAGCTCTCACACTCAACAATATATACAATACCAATACCGATGCCATACCTCCTAAAATTTTGGTGTTTGGCGTTTTGCCCACCGTGCTGACTATCGTGTTTTTGTTTACAACCCAAAAAGGCAGGACTTTTATTGATAGCCTTCCGTTAGTACATTTGACTTATTTGAATACCGTCAGAATACCCGTTGAATTGGCACTATTTTGGTTATTTGTCAATAAGGCCATCCCACAAATAATGACTTTTGAAGGTAGCAATTTTGATATTTTAGCAGGCATTTCTGCCCCATTTATTACTTATTTTGGATTAAAAAAAGCTATGTTGAGTAAAAATATCGTACTTGTTTGGCATTTTGTTGCCTTGGGTTTATTGCTCAATATCGTGGTGATTGCGTTGCTTTCTGCGCCTGGCCCATTACAAAAATTAGCCTTCGACCAGCCCAATATTGCCATTCTGAACTTTCCGTTTAGTTGGCTACCTACTTTTATAGTGCCAATAGTTCTATTCGGGCATTTGGTTTCTATTAGACAGCTTTTGAAAAATAATTAAAGTTACAACCATGAAAAAAATCTTGTCTATTACCATTCTTACCCTATTGATAGGATGCAACAAAGAAGACATAAATTCGCTGCGTACCTGCGACCAGATACTGGGTAGTACTTGCAACGGCACAGGCAGCGGCGAGTATTGTACTTTTGGCTTCAAGTGGGGTGCCAATAATCCATTTGCCAATGCAGGCTTAGAAAAACCTGGCCCTGGCAGCGGCCAAGTACAAATATCCTATAAATTTCAAGAGGCTGGGCTTGTGTTTAGTACGCACTCACAAAACGATTTGAAGAGCGAATCCATTGACAAACTACCTGCTTGTACCAAACAAAAAGTAAGAGAGGCATTTGCCGCATGGGAAGCCGTGGCTAATGTCAGTTTTATAGAAAAGGCAAGCAGCGAACCAACTGATATAAAGGTAATAACAGCCAATATCACCCAAGGAGGCATCGGCTACCCTGCATTTACCGATGCGCCTTGCACCGAGCTGGCGGGTGTATTAGTTTTGAGGTCAAACTTAAATAATGACTGTGATGGCATATATGGATTGATTTTACATGAAATTGGCCATACGCTGGGGCTTGGCCACGTGGCAAGTAACAACGTAATGAACCCAGCTAAGTCTTATCAGGTGCTTCAATTTGGGGACATAAAGGGGATTCAGTCGGTTTATGGAACAAAGTAATACCCTTTTCTATTTTTGTCGAGCCAAAACGTCGTTGGTCTAAAAAAGTTGGAGCGGCAATCGTTGAAGCATAATTTTACATCTGTTAAATAAAAACCTATTGATAGCCAACTTATCAAAAACCATACAGCCATGAAAACACTATTACTTATCTTGCTGACCGTCAGCACCGTTACTTTTGCCCAAAAAGGCATTATCAAAGGCCGTGCTGTGGACGGCAATACCCAAAAACCCGTTGAGTTTGCGAGTGTGGCTTTGCTTTCATCGGCTGATTCTTCGATTATGAAGGGGGCAATTACTGATACTTTGGGGGTTTTTATACTCAGCAATTTGCCCGAAGGTAGCTACATTATTACGGTATCAAGCATCGAATATCAAAAGGTTTTCAAAGGCCCATTGGTGATTGATTTAAGCCAAAATGAACTTGATTTGGGTAATCTATCGCTCATTACAGACCAAAAACTATTGGCCGAAGTGGTGGTGCGGGGCTCTCGGCCTGTTTTTGAGCAACGAATGGGCAATATTATTGTGAACGTGGACAGTAAGATGTTTAAGACTTCGACCAACGCCATCGAAATCATGCGCCGCTCGCCTGGGCTGCTGGTGGACATAAGCGGAAGTATCACGTTTAGAGGTACTTCGCCTAAAATTTTGATAGACGGTAAAGACCTCCGAATGTCGGCAGAGCAGGAAAAAAATTACCTACGTGCGCTCACTCCCGACCAAATCGAGAGCATCGAACTCATACCCAACCCACCTGCCAAATACGAAGCCGCATTTTTGACAGTCATCAACATTAAACTCAAAAGAGACCAAAACCTCGGCCTCAAAGGCAGCGTGTATGGGTCGTTTCAGCAACACAAATTTAGTAACGGCGACCTGGGCGGAAATCTGACCTACAAAACACCCAAAATAGCTTATTCGCTCAACTTGGGACTTTCTGACAATAACTATTTTCAGGAACTCACCAGCCGCCGAGTAATGACCCGTGAAGGCGGAAAAGACATTTTTGAAGCCTACAACGACATTCTATACCCCAACAAAAATATTAACTTGATGGCTGGCATTGAGTACATGATTAACGCCAAACACAGCATAGATTTTAAACTCACAGGCGACATTAACTCATCACCCGCTCGTACTTTGGCCGACATCAAGTCGAACGTTGGGGGCGTAGAACGGCCTTTTATAACCAGTTTCAACCAAATGTCAGAAATAGCCAAATCGCTCACTGGCTTGTTGGGCTATCGGTACAAAAATAATAACCGTGAGTTTATAGCCGAGGTAGCAATAGCCGACAACAAAAAACCGGGTACACAAGATTTAATTTCAGAGTTTTTTGTCAATAATTTGCCCGTTCGAGGCATTTCGCAACAGCGCAACGTACAGGTTACTAACTCAAATTTTAAAACTGTGAACGTTAGCTTTTCGGATGTAATTTTTAAGGATTGGCAATTTGAAACAGGCTTTAAAATCAATTATGTTGAGAACTTTGCCAAAATTGATTTTGATACCTTCACTCGTACCGATGCCACCAAAAATACAGTTTTGACCGATACCGATTTCAAAAAAGACTTGAAACGCAGTAACGAATTTACGTTCGATGAAAATATAAACATGGCGTTTATCCAGATGAGTCGGCAGTTTAAAAAATTAGGTTTCACGACGGGCGTTCGGGCCGAAAACACCATCACCAAAGGCCAGTCGGTTACGGTGCAGTCTTTGGTCAATCGTAACTACTGGAACATCTTACCCACGCTCACAATGCAGTACAAACTCAACGATAACAGTAATTTGGTGTGGGCGAGTTCACGCAAAATAAGCCGCCCAGGTGTGTGGCAACTCAATCCTTTTCCGTTTTTTTCAGACCCAGTTACGGTTGCAATGGGCGACCCATTTTTGTTTCCACAAATCAGAAACGCATCTGAGCTGACCTATACCTACAAAAACTTGATGCTGGTATCGGGCTACAATTTGGTTCAAAATGCAGTATCGCAGTTACCACTTTACAACGCCAGCACCAAGCTAACTACTTGGCAGCAAGTCAATATCAGAACCGACCGACTGTTTTTTGACATAAGCCACTCGGCAGATGTGATTGCCAAAAAATGGAACTACCAGATCTACCTAAGTACGTCGTATGGTAATGAAGAATATAAACTCAATGGCCGAGACAACAAGATTGGTGGTTTGTCAGCTTCGGTATGGCTTACCAATATGTTTAGCCTAAAAAATGGTTATAATCTCGAATTTTCGGGCTGGTACAATATACCAAGTTCGGCCAGTTTTTATAATTCCAAAGGGCGAGGTGCGGTGAATTTGGGGCTACAAAAGAGTTTTCAGAACAACCGCTGGAACGCCCAACTAAACATCAACGATATTTTTAGAACCAGTATTTTTAGGGCTAACATCACCGTGGACAATACCGATATGACCTTTACGAATGTACAAGTAAACCGCTCGGCTTCCTTTCGCCTAACCTATAATTTTGGCAAGTCTAAGTTCCAATCGCAAGGCCGCAAGTCGGGGGTGAGCGAAGACGCCGCACGAATACGGAAATAAAGACTATGACAGTATAAAAATACAACACATTTTTGAGTGTTATTTGTATCAAAGACAATTTTCTAATGACGAGAGCAGTTTTTTAAATTCGACAAAAAACAGACTATCATTAAAAATTAAGTAGTCGTGAGTTAAATACAATGCTGTTAATCAGTAAGTTATCAAAATTAAAATACCGTATTAGTTTTGAATAAGTACTTAAATCATAAACCAAAAGATTGGTAACGTTTTAAAGTATAGACCTGTTTAGTTTGGGTACGTGGTCGTATAAAACGAGAGTTGTTTTTTTATTACACAGAGATTCACGGAGTTTTAA
>JAYVJH010000047.1:0-2037 GCA_043769455.1 Runella sp.
ACCAGCACTTCGTCCGACGGGCGAGCTTGATAGTCTTCGATTAGCTCGCCTACTTGATGCCGTTGGCCGTCTTTGGTTCGATACTCATACGACACCGCCAGTACTTCGTCATTGCGGAGGGGCGTGAGCAACGACACGTAGCCCAACTCTGGGTGAAATCTATATTCCGAATCTCTCAAACGCCGTGCGCCTCTCAAAATGTCATAGTCTTCGCCACGTCTTATACCCTTGCTCTCGATGGCAAACGTAGTTTTGTCCACGGCACGCACGTCTTTGTCGTTGCTGATGACTCCAAACAATCCATTTGTGGTATTATCGACAGGCTGATTGGCTCTGACGGGCTGCATAACCGACTGCTGGTTGTAAGGCTTGGCTTCACCCAAATCTGCAAAACCTACCACGTTGCGTAGTGTTTCAGTATTGTTAGTGCGATTGGTAACATAAGCCTCAACCCGAGTAACAGTAACCCCCGACGTAATCATGGGCAGGTATTTGAGCGATTTTTCATAATTGTCCCTAAAATATTGTGCCAAAAAGAAATTACGATTTTCGTCATATTGGTCAGCACGAATCTCAAAAGGGCGGTTTTGAAG
The DNA here is from genome assembly GCA_043769455.1 of Runella sp. GTDB lineage: Bacteria > Bacteroidota > Bacteroidia > Cytophagales > Spirosomataceae > JAYVJH01. The sequence continues at coordinate 594 of JAYVJH010000047.1, forward strand.
CCCGCCTCTAAGCGTAATACACTGCTGCTTGGAACGCTGCTCCGATAAAACAAAAGTAGTGGTCAATCGACCAAATTTTAGGTCAGTCTTCAATCCAAACAGATTTTCAACGCCCGTAATCAATTGCGTTGGAATTTGCCATTTTAAGTTACCAATTTGTACGTCTTGTACCAAACTATGCTCTTCGGCTTTGTAATTGAGTTTGAGTTGATTTTCAAAATTAAAACTGGCTTGTGTATCAAAATTAGTATTGACGTTGAGTTTGTCGCCAATTTTACCCGCAAAATTGATATTGATTTGTTGCTTCACGTCCAAAAACGTTTGGCTTCGCTGCCCAATGGCCAGCGATGGGTTTTCGTTTCGGGTATGCACCACGGCCATGTCCAAACCCACAAAGCCATTTGGTTTAATATCAACGACATTGCCTCCAAAAATACGATCGAATATTGGTGGCAATTCCAACTTTGGCAATAATCCACGACCTCCCAGCGCACTTTTTCCGTCTTGTTTGGCCGAGTAGTCTCGCATGAGGCTGTTCATCACTCGGTCGTCTTGCAGTTGCAGAAACTGCTCGTAAGTCATGGCAGTAGGGTTTCTAAAATTCAGTTTTGTAGTTTTGGGGTCGCCCAGTTTTTCATAGACCGATATTTTTCGTGTTGTATCTATCTTAAACTCGTTACTTACGTTTTTGGGGTCTTTCAAAAAAAACGGTGAGCGAGCTGGTTTGTTTGTGTAGCGATTGTTGAGGCGGTCGTTCCAGCGGGCATACAGGCGGCGGCGAGCATCGCGGCTGTTTCGGGTGGTATCTTTAGGGGTAGGTTTAGATGTAGTTTGAGCATAACCCGCCGATAGCACCATTGAAAGTAGCAACAAAAAGCCCCATTGTGAATAGGGCCGAGTCGATAAAAAACTTAATTTCTGAAAATATACCTTCACTATAATGTCGTCTTCTTTTTGTTTCTACAAATGATAACGACTAAAACCTTGCCAATCGTGTCTATGTGGGTATTTTTTTTTGAATTATTGGTAAAATATATTTGCCAATGCCCTAAATCTGACCCTTTTCGATAGTTATAATGGCCGTATTGGTCAATGCTTTCATTCCGTCCAGCAATCCTGCAAATCGTTCGTCTTTGGTGAAGCCTTTTTTCCAGCGAGCATAAATTTGCTGCATCACGACTGTATTTTTAAACAATCCGAATACATAAAAATACAAAATATTCGACACATTTCGGCCACTTCGCTCGGCATAACGATTGGCAAACTCTTGGCGAGTCAAATTGCCATCAAGCCATGTCAGGTTAAAGCTCTTCATAAAAGCATCGTCGCCCACTTCCGACCAATACGACAACGCCGTACCCAAGTCCATGAGCGGGTCGCCAACGGTACACATTTCCCAGTCTAATAGTGCAATTATTTGGGTCAAGTCATTGGCATTGAGTAC
>JAYVJH010000048.1:0-6742 GCA_043769455.1 Runella sp.
GGCCATTATGTCTGAAATTGACTTTGAGGGCGAGATGAAACTCGGCCATAACTCAATGATTGGCTATTTTGCTCAAAATCAGGCTTCACTTTTGGACGGCGACCTGACGGTTTTTCAGACGATAGACAACATTGCAGTAGGCGATATTCGGACTCGAATCAAAGATATTTTGGGAGGGTTTATGTTTGGTGGCGACAATGTCAATAAAAAAGTAAGTGTGTTGTCGGGGGGGGAAAAAACCCGTTTGGCAATGGTCAAGCTGCTGCTCCAACCTGTTAATTTACTAATCTTGGACGAACCTACCAACCACCTTGATATTCGTACCAAAGATATTCTGAAAGATGCCCTCAAAGCCTTTGAGGGTACAATTATCTTGATTTCGCATGATAGAGACTTTCTGAACGGCTTGGCTGACAAGGTTTTTGAGTTTGGCAACAAGCGAGTTGTAGAACACTTTGAAGACATTAACGGGTTTTTGAGAAACAAAAAACTGGCAAATCTAAAAGAAATCGAACGCAAGTAAAACAACAACTGTCTATCTACGCCCAAACTCTACCAACCGATAACCCACCAATACATCGGCACGGGCCGCAGGTGGGCGGTGATATACAAAGATTTCGTAGTCGTTGGTAGCCGTTGAATAGTTGCCTTCGGTACTGGCTTCGTCTAAATTTTGCTTGTTTACTATCAAATAATTGTAATTTACAATGCCCTGTTTGACTAAAATACTTGCTTCATATATTTCTTTTTGAGCGTTGTAGGTCATCAGATTTGCCTCGTTGAGCTGCCAGCCATTAAAACCACCATTGACAAACACCTGTGCATCGGTCAGTTCAGGAATTTTGATGCTAAATACCACATTTAGGTAGTCGGCTTCAAAAGCACTATTGGTAGCATCTCGGTTTTCGATAATATACTGACCATTAAAATCGTCAATCTGCACAAAAGTCCCTTTGGTAAGTGGTAAGTCGGGGCGTAAATAAGCCATTGTATATTCTTGTTGTTGGTCAAACTCAGCTACGTTTACTCCCATACCTCGTGCCGTTCGGGTATCAAACCATCTAAAGTCATTGCCAGCCCAAAAATTATTTGACAAATCAAAAGGGCGGTACTCTACTCGGTTATCAAACGACCGCACGTTGGAGGGTTTGAGATTGGTAATGGTTTTGCTCCACCTATAATTTTGTCTAATCACTACTTTTAAGTCTTCTTGTGGCGAAATAAGTTCATAGCCATTGTAGTCAATATCAAAGTCGATTTGTTGTTTGGTGCGCTGCTCTGTAATACCCGACGACAGCCCCACTTGTGCCAAAATAGACACAGCAGGCTGATTGACCATAAACCGTTTTGTTAAAACCAATTTGCCAGGGCGAGTGTCTTCATAAACCAGCAGCAGGTAGTTACCGCCTATTTTGAGTCTGGGTATTTGGGAAAAATAATGAAAATACGGCACTTTGGTATTGAACGAACCTTGGTAGTCTTCGATGGCAAAGTCGTTGTAAGTATAGGTATATTCGATTTCGTTGAGTACAGACGGAGTCCAGTCGGCGTTACAATGTTTGATTTTAAATCTAAATGGTTTATAATTACTCGACAAATCGTCAAACTCCAATACCAGCGGCCGGTCATCGTTGAGTTTTATAATTGGCGAATATAACGACCGAGCGGGGTCATCGGGCCTGTTGGCAGCTGGATAAATCAATACTGTTTTGATGTTGAGGTCATAGGTACGGTCTTCGTAACGCAACTCTGGGAATTTTTGAGCCATAGCAGCCAAATATGGCATCAACAAGAGCAGTAGTGTTTTTTTCATAACATCAATAACGTTTTTTTGAGGGTTTTATGATAACTTCGCAGTTGTAAAATTCAAAGTACATTCATTAGTTACAACAACCATCAAACACAACATTTATTTTCATATCAACAAAGTCGACAAGTATTATGTGGTCGAATGTGCAGACCTGCCTATTGTAACACAAGCCCTTACGTTCAACGAGCTGGCACATAACATCGAAGAATCTGTTGAATTGCACCTCGAAGATGAAGATTTAACCAAATTATTACAATGACCATCTCAGAACAAGTACAACAATACGGATTTGTCCGTGAAAAAATTGCGGCAGGTACTGACCTTGTGGCAGAAATTGAACGGCTAAAAAAAGAAAAAAATGCCGTCATACTGGCACATTATTATGTGGACGGCTCGATTCAGGACGTGGCCGACTACATTGGCGATAGTCTCGGTCTGTCGCAACAGGCGGCAAGTACAGAGGCCGACTTGATTGTGTTTTGTGGGGTACATTTTATGGGCGAAACGGCCAAAGTGTTGAGTCCGTCCAAAAAAGTGGTTATTCCCGACCTCAATGCCGGCTGCTCGTTGGCCGACTCTGCCCCGTCCGATAAGTTTGCGGTCTTCAAAGCCCAATATCCCGACCATCTGGTGCTGTCGTATATCAACTGTTCTGCCGAAATCAAGGCTCTGTCTGACATTATCGTTACGTCGTCCAATGCCGTTAAAATTGTAGAACAGTTACCCAAAGACCAAAAAATAATCTTTGCACCTGATGCCAATTTGGGGCGGTATGTGTCCAAAAAAACAGGTCGAGATATGGTACTCTGGGACGGGGCGTGTATTGTCCATGTCGATATTTCGAGAGAAAAACTGGCTGCCTTGCGCCAAAACCACCCAACGGCTTTGCTCGTTGCTCACCCCGAATGTAAAGACGATATTCTGGTAGCGGCAGACTTTGTAGGCTCAACAACAGCCATTTTGCAGTTTGTAGTCAATAGTCCTCACGATGAGTTTATAGTGGCTACCGAAGCGGGGATATTGCACAAAATGAAACAGATGGTGGCGGGTACAAACAAAAAAATAATACCCGCTCCAGCCGCCGAAAACAATACTTGCGCTTGCTCAGAATGTCCATATATGAAAATGAATACCCTCGAAAAACTATATAATGCCCTGCGCTACGAGCAACCCGAAATAATAGTACCCGAAGCCACTCGCCTCAAAGCCTACGCCTCCGTCAAGCGAATGTTAGACATGAGTTAAAATCTAATAACTGAGTGAATGAATGACTGAATGAATGATTGAGTGGTTCAATTCAATATTTAGTAAATTCAATCACTCAATCATTCAAAATTCAATCATTAAACAAATGCAACCAACACTTTTAATACTTGCCGCTGGCATGGGAAGCCGCTACGGTGGTATCAAACAATTAGACCAATTTGGGCCAAATGGCGAAACTATCATCGATTATTCGCTCTACGATGCCATTAGGGCAGGTTTTGGCAAAATTGTGTTTATAATCAGAGAAGAACTAAGAAACGATTTTGAAGATATATTTGGCCCGAAACTCAGAGGTAAAATCGACTATGAATTTGCGATTCAGGGCGTAGGGAGTTATGTGCCGTCTGACTTGGGACAAGTCGAACGCTCAAAACCTTGGGGAACTGGCCACGCCATGCTCTGTGCTTGGCCACAGACCCAGACTCCGTTTGCTGTCATCAATGCCGACGATTTTTATGGTCTCGAAGCCTTTGAACTCATGTACCAGTTTCTGACAACCAGCACCGATGATAGCGAGCAGGCCATGGTGGCTTATGAAGTCAAACGCACGCTATCAGACTTTGGTACGGTGTCTCGTGGAGTTTGTGAGTTGGATGCTGATGGTTATTTGGAGGTAGTTACAGAGCGTACTAAGATTTATCCCGAGAATGGTAAAATATTTTTTAGTGAAGACGATGCCATAACAGAACTAAGCCCAGAAACACCTGTATCGATGAATTTTTGGGGTTTCAAGCCTTCTGTTTTTGGTATTACACAACAACTTTTTGAAGACTACGCCCGTAAAAACTACGCTGTTCCCAAAGCCGAATTTTACATTCCTGTTGTTGCTACACACTTGATTAAGAGCGGTTTAGGCAAATTAAAAGTGTTCAAAAACGAGAGCGAATGGTTTGGTGTAACATACCCAGAAGACAAATCGCTGGTACAGCAGTCGTTGGCTAAGTTGCACGAAGCAGGCAAGTATTAGCGACTTCAAGGGAAGCCTTTGCTCTAAGCGAAGGCTTCCCTTCCGCATCACCAGAAACTATGACCGATGAAGAACTTTTACTGAAATTTGAAAACGCCGACACTCGAAATTTTGCGTTTAACCTGCTGGTACGAAAATACCAGCAAAAAGTCTATTGGCATATCCGTAAGATGGTGATTGACCATGACGATGCCAATGATTTGACCCAAGAAACGTTTATCAAAATTTGGAATGGGCTTGACGGTTTTAAAGGTAACTCACAGCTTTTTACCTGGATTTATAGAATTGCAACCAATGAATGTTTGAATTTTTTGAAGAAAAAACGCCTTCGTTTTTTCTTGCCTATTGGTGATGTTGAAGAAGAATTATTGCAAAAATTAGAAACCTCAACACAAGCTGACTCGTTGATGGGCGGTGATGAAATTCAGTTAAAATTGCAAAAAGCACTCTTGAAACTGCCTCAAAAACAACGTCTTGTATTTAATATGCGGTACTTTGATGATCTCAAATATGAAGACATAGCTCAGATAACAGGCACATCGGTAGGCGCACTTAAAGCGAGCTATCACCATGCAGTTCAAAAAATTGAGAAGTATCTGACCGAACCAGATTAAACTATTATTGTATTATTGTGTCAAAATAAAATGAAACAAATAAAATTAGACGATATTGACAGACAAATACCGTTTGAAGTACCAGACAGGTATTTTGATGAATTACCGTCGGTTATTCAGAGTCGAGTTGAGGCCAAACCCGAACCCATATTTACAGTGAGTTGGTCTTGGAAAAGGTCGGTGTTACTGGTTGCCTCGTCAGTTATGATTGGTGTGCTGATATGGATAACGTATCCGAGCAAACAGTATTCGATTGGCGAAGAGGCACTTAGTCAAGTGAATGAAAAAACCGTCGAAACATTTTTGAAAAACAGCGAAATCATCGCCAGCGATTTGATAAACGAAAATAACTTTGCCAACACAAATTCTGACACAACAATTATCAATCAGTTAGATATTTCGGAGCAAGATATTATCAAACATCTTGAAGGTGAACTGTCAGAGATTTAAAACTATAACTATGAAAAACTATACAGCCATTCGTTACGTGTCATTATTTTTTGGGCTTATGCTCTTAGTTAGTCTCACAGTAGAGGCTCAAAATGGTGGTTTTCAAAAAATCGAAAACACCAAAATTGCTCTCATCACCAACCGGCTGAATCTAACGCCTGAACAAGGGCAGCAGTTTTGGCCTATTTATAATGAATTTGACAGTAAGAAGAGAGACATTCGTAAGAGTTACCGAAAATTAGTAAGTGAAATAAATACCCTAACAACTACCGATGATAAAATTTTGACCAATCTCAAAGAAACATTATCGCTGCAGCAAAAAGAGGTTGATTTGAGCAAAGAGTACATGACACGATTTTTGAAGATTATCAATGTGCGCCAATTAGCGGAATTGTACAAAACAGAGCAGCTTTTTACTAATATGTTAATTCAGAGATTAAATAAAAATACAAATAAAAATTTGCCTGATTGAGTTAGGCTGTTATCTTTGTAACTCACTCAGCAACCAAGTATTGATATTACTTGGCATTACTTATGGATTTTACACCATCTCGACGTGGTTTCTTAAAAAACGGTTCATTAAGCGGACTTTCATTGTTATGGAATCCGTCTGTAACAGTAGAGCAACCAGTCGAGCCTATACCAGCCACCACAGCGGCTCACACATCAATACCAGTCATTATTGCGGCCCAAAAAGTCTTAGATCTCTCGCCAGCTCGCTGGGTGTGGTATCCGATGGAGCGTTGTCTGGCTAATACGATGGTGTTTTTTAGAAAAGAGATTTATTTGTCAAGCAATCCCAACAAAGCATCGGGTTATATCTTGGGCGACAGTCGGTATGTTTTTTATGTCAATGGTCAGCGAGTTCAGTTTGGCCCTGCTCCCGCCGATCCACGCTTTGCCGAAGCCGACCCAATAGATATTGCACCATTTTTGAAGATTGGCAAAAACGTACTTGCAGTACAGGTTTTATATTATGGTCATGGTGAAGGTACTTGGCCAATAGGCAAACCTGGTCTAATAACTAAAATTGATATTGAGTTTGGCGATGGCCCCACTCAGTTGATTGTTACCGACAACAGTTGGCGTACGCACATTGCCCGAAGCTGGCGACCTGGCCAATATAGACGGTCTTTTTTGAGGTCATTTCAAGAAGAATGTGATGCACGACTATATCCCAGAAACTGGAACGAGGTCAATTTTATACCGTTTGAAGAATGGCTACCTGCAAGCGAACTCGAAGGCGCTGCCAATAAGCCAGCCATCAACTTACGTTTCAGCGACTATGCCAATGACCTAAGCGAGCCTGTTGAACTTTCGCAGCTTCGTATGCGTAGTGTGCCGCTTTTACAAGAGTCAAAAGTGCCTGTTTTTCAGTTGGCCGAATCGGCTTCGGTACGCTGGTTCAGGCCGCCAATCGAATATTTTGAGTCGCTTACCAAGGGATCTTACCAAATTATAAAACTACCACTTGCCAACGAAAAAACGGCTCAAAACTGGACTCTAAACTTAGATGGTGAGCGAGGCGCACTACTTACTTTTGAGTTTGTTGAACAGCTCGTGGGTTTTCCATCTTTTACGATTGATGCTCCGAGTGGTACAACCATCGAACTGATGGTACAAGAAGCGCATCAG
>JAYVJH010000049.1:0-4826 GCA_043769455.1 Runella sp.
TGATAACCGTCAATCAGGTCAGAATTAGTCATAATTGGGACTTTGATACCTCGTTTTTGATTGGCTTTAGTTTCAGAATCGTTGGCGAAAGTGCTTTTGTTGAAATTAAAGAAATTGAAAATAACATTTGGACGTTAGCAGAGCCTTTACAAGTGTTAGAATCTTGTGAAGGCTGTTTTTTTGAAATAACTAATCACGAAGAAGCACCAGTTTTGGCTACTCGCATCGTTACCCAAACACCTATCGGTCAGCAGTTTCCAGCTTTACAAATGCGGCTTGGTACTACCAAAGGTACTAATGCCCTGCTCGAAGGCAAAGGCGCAAAGGTGGTTTTATTGGTTACCAAAGGCTTTAAAGATTTGTTGAGAATTGGCACACAACAACGACCCAATTTGTTTCAGTTGGCCATTCCAGCACCCACACTTCTGTATGATCGTGTGATAGAAGTCGATGAAAGATTGAACGCCGAGGGCGAAGTTGTTGAGGAATTGAGAATGACGAGCGGGCGGCGTTCCGCTGAGGAATTAAAAATATTGGATAATTGTCAATCAGTAGCTATTTCGCTGATGCACAGTTACAAAAATCCTGTTCATGAGCAGTTGCTTAAAACCAAAATCCAAAGTCAAACGTCTAATGTTCAGCGTCCGAAAGTCGATGTATCGCTTTCGTCCACCCTTTCGCCCAACATCAACTATCTACGCCGTACCCAAACTGCAGTAGTCAATGCTTATCTACAACCCATTTTATTAGATTATCTAACCAAAATCACCCATCAACTTAATAACTCAACACTCGGCAACTCAATAACCCAACCACTCAGTAACCTCTTGATAATGAACAGTGCAGGCGGATTGGTACAGTCGGCCAACTTCGATGCCAAAGATAGTTTGTTGAGTGGCCCAGCGGGCGGTATGGTAGGTGCGGCAGCCATAGCCCAACGACTTGGTTTTGAGCGTTGTTTGACATTTGATATGGGCGGCACAAGTACCGATACAGCCCGCTTTGATGGCCGATTAGACTTGCAATTTATAACCAAAATTGACGGCATAGAACTACATAATCCAACGCTCGCCATCGAAACCGTAGCTGCTGGTGGTGGGTCTATTTGTAGTTTTGACAGCCAACGTTTGCGTGTCGGTCCCGAAAGTGCCGGGGCAAACCCAGGCCCAGCGTGTTATGGGGCAGGTGGGCCGCTCACCATTACCGATGTCAATTTATTATTGGGCAAATTGGACGCTTCCCGTTTTGGTATTCCCGTCCAGATCGAAAAATCGAGAGACGTATTACAAAAAATCAAGATAGAAGTTGAGCAAAAATCAAATCAAAATTTGTCAGACGATGAACTTCTGAAAGGTTTTGAACAGATTGCCAACGAAAAAATGGCTGAGGCCATTCGCCGTATTTCCGTAGCACGGGGTTTCGACCCCAAAGACTACCCGCTATTGGCTTTTGGTGGTGCTGGTGGGTTGCACGGTTGCCAGTTAGCCGATATTTTGGGAATCCAGACAGTTATTTTACCTTACGATGCAGGGCTTTTGAGTGCTTACGGCATGGGTCAAGCACGTATTGAGCGCATGGCGAGTAGGCAAATATTAAAGAATTTAGACGAGATTGATTTAACTAAAATACTGACCGAACTAATCAGCGAAGCCACCGAAAAGTTAAAAAATGAGGGTGTTTTAGAAATAACCACTACAGCCAAGTTACTCTATTTGAGATTTAAAGGACAAGAAAATACGATAGAAATAGAATCCCCCAACCCCAAAGGGGAGTTTAATTTTAACTCCCCTCTGGAGTTGGGGGCTGTATTCCAACAAAAATTCAAACGACTATACGGCTACTGCCCTGATAATTTGGTGATTGAAGTCGAAAGTATAAAAGTGATTGTGGGAGAAGTGAAGAGTGAAGAGTTAAGAATTAAGAGTGTAGTTGCTGACGAGCGTGGCGGCGGCGTTACAATGGTAAATCAAACGAACATAGCACACTCAAAACTTAATAACTCAAAACTCAAAACTACCCACAACTGGGACGACTTGCAGCCTAACGATACATTTGACGGCCCAGCTATTTTGCTAAATGCTACCTCAACCAGTTATATTCCAGTAGGTTGGCAAGTGGTTATTACAAAATCGAGAGATGCGGTTGTAGCCCCCAAACCCCCGAAGGGGGCTTTAAAAAAAGTTCCCCCATCGGGGGCGGGGGGGGCTGGGCCTATCGAACTCGAGCTTTTTACCAATCGGTTTATGGCTATTGCCGAAGAGATGGGTGAGCAGTTGCGGCGGACGGCTTTTTCGGTCAACGTCAAAGAACGGCTCGATTTTTCGTGTGCATTGTTGGACGATGAGGCCGAACTGTTGGTCAATGCCCCCCATATTCCTGTTCATTTGGGGTCGTTGGGTATATGCGCCAGATTGATTTTAGAAAAACTACCGCTCAATGTTGGAGATGTTATCATTACCAATCACCCCAAATATGGCGGCTCACATTTGCCCGATGTAACGCTCATTAAAGGTGTCTTTACGTCTGAAAATCAGCTAATTGGCTATGCTATCAACCGAGCGCACCATGCCGAAATCGGGGGCCGAACGCCAGGCTCTATGCCGCCCGATGCTACAACTTTGGCTGAGGAGGGAGTGGTGATATTACCTACTTATTTAGTCAAAAACAATGAAATGCAATGGGCAACAATCGAACAGTTATTTACAAATTGTGCTTATCCTACTCGTGCCTTGACCGAAAATATTGCTGATATTAACGCCGCTTTGGCATCACTTAAATCTGGTGAGTTAGCACTTCAAAAATTGGTTGTGCAGCATGGTTTAGAAAAAGTAAAGTACTACATGAAGTCATTGAAAACCAGTACTTTTAAGGCTTTACAGATTGTCCTAAAACCTTATGAAAACCAAATACTAACTGCCACCGAAAGTATGGACGATGGCCGACAAATTTGTGTAAGTATTAGTATAAAAAACTCCCCCTTTGGGGGTTGGGGGGCTTTTGATTTTAGCGGTACTTCGGCTCGGCACCCCAATAACCTCAATGCTAATTTGTCGATTATTTACTCCGCCGTTTTGTATGTTTTGCGGTTATTGGTCAATAAAGATATTCCGCTCAATGAAGGGTTGATGCAGGGCGTAAAGGTGATTTTGCCAGAAGATAGTTTCTTGCACCCTATTTTTACAGACAATCCAGAAGAATGCCCTGCCGTAGTGGGTGGCAATACCGAAGTAAGCCAAAGGCTGACAGATACATTACTCAAAACCTTTGGGCTGGCGGCGTGTAGTCAGGGAACGATGAATAATTTTTTGTTTGGTAATGAAGCAGGTGGTTATTACGAAACAATCTGCGGCGGCACAGGCGCAACTAATACCCAAAATGGCCGCTCTGCCGTACATCAGCACATGACCAATACCCGCATAACCGACCCCGAAGAGTTGGAAAGACGTTATAAAGTACGCCTCAATCGGTTTGAAATTCGAGAAAACTCTGGTGGGAAAGGCCAGTTTTCGGGTGGTGATGGCGTTGTTCGAGAAATCGAATTTTTGGACAATCTCAAAGTAACGCTCATCAGTCAGCATCGCATCGTGCCTCCCTATGGCATGGCAGGCGGCCAAGATGGCCAATGTGGACAGCAAACATTGATTAAAAAAGACGGAACAACAGAAAAATTAGCAGGCATTACGAGTTTTGAGGCGAACGCCCACGACCGAATTGTCATCGAAACCCCAGGCGGCGGCGGTTGGGGCAAAGCGAGTTAGACTAAAAATAAATAGATTGCCGTTGGCTTTAGCCAACGGCGGTTGGGGTAGTATTTTAATTTTGATAACTTACTGGCCTACAGTATTGTATTTAACTCACGACACAATACTATATACTCACGACTACTCAATTTGGCAACGAAATGACAGCCGTTTGTTTGGCTTTATAATTAGCATTAAAATCAGCTAAATCTTTGTCTATCAGTTGTTTCAATATAATTTTTTGGGTGTCCCATTCTTTTTGAAGTACCGATAGTCGGTCTTTTACGCCTTGTGTTGGGCGTGGGTCATGCGTGTCGGCACGGCCTCTGAGGTCGAGCATCTCGGCATTGAGCTTATTTTCAAAATTTATCACGTCCTGAAACGTCTCTTGTTTGGTGCTAATGATGTTTTCTTCCCAAGAGGATATTTTTTTGATAATTGTTTTTCCGTCGTCAATCAGTTGTTTCATTTCGGGTTGGTCTTTCCAAATACCGCTCAAAGATTCAATTTGCGATTTTATTTTCCGCATTGTGTTTACCGAACTGTGCATTTCTTGTACTGCTTCTTCGACCTTAAACACAATATCCTGCTGTGCCTTAAAGTCGGCCATTGTAGCCGTGAGCCGTGGGTCAGGTATAATTTCGGCTGTTGTGGTTGAGGTGTCTTTGTCGGCAATCAATCTAACTTTATAAACGCCAGGCATCACCAAGCTGCCCCGATAGTCGCCATTGACAAATACTTTTGGAACACCCACAATACCCTCACGGCGCATATCCCAAGCCATGAGGTTGATGCCTTTTTTGGACGGCATTACCAACTTGGGTGCTGGGCCACCTTCGTATTGCTGAAATTCTTTGTCTTTTTGATTGACATAACTACGAATGACCTTGCCCGAACCGTCTATGATTTGTAACGATACCTTGGAACTGTCCATGTCTTTGGGTAAACTATAACTCAAAATTACGCCCGTAGCTGGGTTTTGACCTAAATTGGGTAATGGTTCTGGTGCAGCGGGTGCATCAAATCTGACGGTTTTTTTTGGTTGAAAAAGCCCCTTCCCCAACCCTTCCCCAGTAGGAAAGGTAG
>JAYVJH010000050.1:0-5841 GCA_043769455.1 Runella sp.
TGGGACTTGGGGGGGCTTTCCCTGCCGACTTCATCTCCGAAGGCGTGGACCAGACTCGTGGGTGGTTTTTTACACTTCATGCCATTGCAGGTATGTTGTTTGATAGTGTGGCTTTTAAAAATGTAGTTTCTACGGGCTTGGTGTTGGACAAAAACGGCAATAAAATGTCGAAAAGACTCGGTAACGCCGTTGATCCTTTTGAAACAATGGCCAAATACGGGCCAGATGCGACCCGTTGGTATATGATAACCAATGCCGAACCGTGGGATAACCTTAAATTTAACCTCGACGGTATAGGCGAAGTACAGCGTAAATTTTTTGGGACATTGTTCAATACCTATAATTTTTATGCGCTTTATGCCAATTTAGATAATTACAAAACAGAGCAAATTGACAGAGTTCCAAAAGACCAACTGACCGAACTCGACCGTTGGATTATCTCAAAAATACATACCTTGGCCAAAGAAGTAGCCGAGCAATACGATGCCTACAACCCCACCAAAGCGGGGCGACTGATTCAAGACTTTGTTTGCGATGATCTCTCAAACTGGTATGTACGGCTTTCAAGACGGCGGTTTTGGAACACAGCCCCCCCCGCCCCCGATGGGGGAGCTACAATTTCTCCCCAACCCATCGGGGAGGGGTCGGGGGTGGGGCTGGCTGCTTTTCAGACTTTGCAACACGCTCTTTGTGCGGTATCTCAATTTATGTCACCGATTGCGCCATTTTTTGCAGATTGGCTCTATCGTAACATGACAGAATCGGTGCGAGAAGAATCTATCGCCCATAATACCCCTTTTAAACACCAGTCTGTGCATTTTACAGATTGGCATACTTATGAACCTGACTGGGTGGACAAGGATTTGGAAGAGTCTATGGCATTGGCACAGAAAGTTTGTTCGTTGGTACATTCATTACGAAAAAACAATCGTATCAAAGTACGCCAGCCGTTGAGTAAGATTTTAATTCCTGTGCTATCAGAAAAAACCCGCCAACAAATAGAATCTGTAACGACTATTATTATGTCGGAAGTAAACGTTAAAGCCGTTGAGTTTTTGAGTGACGACAGCGTAATTCTTAAAAAGAAAATCAAGCCCAACTTCAAAGTCCTTGGCCCAAAATACGGCAAAAGTATGAAAGCCGTAGCCGATTTTATCTTAGCTATGACACCTGCACAAATCAAGGAATTAGAACAAAATGAGCCTTTAATTACCCATTCGCCTATTCAGTCGTTCAATCATCTGTATCTGGAAGATGTCGAAATTTTGGCCGAAGACGTGCCAGGTTGGTTAGTGGCTTCTGAGGGCAGCCTGACGGTGGCCTTAGACATTAGCATCACAAACGACCTCCGAAAAGAGGGCATCGCCCGTGATGTAGTCAATCGAGTACAAAACCTACGCAAAGACAGTGGTTTTGAGGTAACAGATAAAATCAAGATTGCGCTACTCAACAATAACACCGAACTGGCCGAAGCCGTAGAAGCCAACCGAGTATATATATGCCAAGAAGTACAAGCAGTTTCATTACAAATCGTTGATAATCTGACAGATACCACCGACATAGAAATGGACGAGTTTGTGCTAAATATAAAAGTTGAAGTTGTCTGATAAATTTCTTTGCCTTTGTTGGTGTTTTCACCAACAAGCTACCATCCGAGTTGTTGGTGAAAACACCAACAAAGGCGCAAAAAAGACATAATAAACTCTTAGCCTAACGGCTATGGTGTTTCTGCCTGACAGTCTGCTCGCAGATTCCTCATACTTCGGAATGACAAAAGCCATTTTGCCTTTGTTGGTGGTGAGGTAAAATAAAAATCAGAAAAAAGGCGTAAAGGGCTTCACCTTTACGCCTTTTTTCTGCGACAACAAATAAAAAACAGCATATACCAGCAACATTACAAACGAAAAAGCAAGCGTAGTCTGAACGGCAAGTGGATTGTGAACAGAACGAATGATGTATTTGCACAACGCCAAAGGGTCAGAAATCACGTCCCAACTATTCCAGCGGCCAAAACGACCCAAATAAATACCATAACCCGACAGTAGCAGGCTACTTGGTATCACGATTGAGATCGTTGTTTGCCCCCATACTTTGAGAACCAACCGATGCGCCCACAATACAGAATACATACCAGTAAAAAGCCCAGCCATAGCCATCATAAAACCCATCAGAGCATCGTACCAAATGAGGTTATCGGGCGATTCTTTGAGGTGAATAAGGTCAGTGATAAGATAAGGAGCATTTGGAAAAAACAACAGCCACAACCCCAAACCCACCACCAAAGTAGGTTTACTAATGGCCTGACGCTGGACTTTATCACGCAACATTAGCATAACCCAAAGTGGAATCCAGGCCAAAAATAAGTTCCAGACCAAAAATATCCCCGTCCATGAGCCAGTAGCCAACAGTCGGCCAGTTAGTAAAACAAGTGCCGCTCCCGACAATAATGCCAATAAATAAGTTGTCTGTGGAATTTCGATAATCTGTTTTTTCATTTTTGTTTTTAATTTAAAAGTACTTTTAAATACAAAGTAAATTGATTTAAAATATTTATCCAACTATTTTTGACAAATAACTTTAAGATAAGTAGTTGCTGATGGATAAGCTACGTTTTGATTTGTTTTAAATACTTGATTATTAACTAAGTACTCATTCAAAACTAATACGGCATTTTAATTTTGATAACTTACTGATTAACAGCATCTTATTTGACTAACGACACTGTACTATATACTCACGACTCCTTAATTAAAATATTTTTCGTTATCCGTTTTTCACTATTCACTACTTATTGTATCTTGCAACTTACTTACTAAGCCATTACGCAATGACATTTAGCGAAATCAAACAAATATTGACCGATGAGTTTGGGGATAGCCTGACTTTAAAATCGGACGATGCCGCCCTACAACCCAGCTTGACTATTGAAAGTGGTCAGATTGCGCTTGTTTGTGCATTTTTGAAAAATGATAGTCGATTGTATTTCGATTTTTTGGCTTGCCTTACAGGAATCGACAATGGCACGCAAGCCGACACCATGGAGATCGTCTATCATCTTAATTCGATACCCTACCAGCATCAGTTTGTGTTGAAAACAACAGTACCAAGAAACAATCCGACCGTACCAACAGTTAGTGATGTATGGCGCACAGCCGACTGGCACGAGCGGGAGGCTTATGATTTGGTAGGTATTGTTTTCGACAATCACCCCGACCTGCGGCGTATATTATTGCCAACCGACTGGGTAGGACATCCACTCCAAAAAGACTATCAAGAACCAGAAACCTATCATGGTATTGTTGTAAAATATTGAGTGTGAATAAGTTTTTGGGGCTTGATGCACAAAAAATATTTGTATTTGTCGCAACAAAACCAACTGTAAATGTGTATATCTTATAAATTTCATTATTTTTGCACCCTCAAATTCAGAGATTACTTTTAAACGAGAACCATTATGTACTGGACATTAGAATTGGCTTCCTACTTGGAAGATGCCCCATGGCCTGCAACAAAAGACGAATTGATTGATTTCGCCATTCGCACAGGCGCACCACTCGAAGTGGTAGAAAACTTACAAGAATTGGAAGACGACGGGCAGCCCTACGAAAGCATCGAAGAAATATGGCCCGACTACCCAACCAAAGATGATTTCTTCTTTAACGAAGACGAGTATTGACAAAAAAGCGAGTTTTGATAACCGCAAAATAACAGACCGCAAAACGTAAAATCTAAAAGTAGTGAGTAATATGCTACTTTGGGCTTACGTTTTGCGGTTTGTGCTTTCTGATTTAAAGTTACTACAACCCAAAATATGGAAGAAATAATCAACAAGGTAGCCAAAAGCGGCCTCATAAGTCTGGACTTAGAAGACTACTATCACTCTGGCGAGCGTGTGGTTTATGACCTAAAAGACAATTTATTTATGGGCTTGATTCTAAAAGAGAAAGATTTTAGAGCGTTCATCAAAACCCACGATTGGGCGCAATATAGTGGCAAAAATATAGCCATAACCTGTACCGAAGATGCCATCGTACCTACTTGGGCTTATATGCTACTTGCCGTGCAGTTGGAGGCTTTTGCCAATGTCATAGTATTTGGTAGTTTGGCAGACTTAGAGACAAAGCTATTTTATGATGCCATTGCCCTAATCAATGCTGCCGACTACCAAGATGCCCGTGTGGTGGTCAAGGGTTGTAGCAAGCGAGCCGTACCGATGTCGGCATATATCGAAATTACTAAAAAATTATCGCCCGTTGTTCAGAGTTTAATGTTTGGCGAGCCTTGCAGCACTGTGCCACTCTACAAACGCCCAAAGCCTTGAAAAACAAAAAACGCACCAAGAACATCTCAGCACGTTTTTCCAATCTTAACCTATGATAAAACTTTAAATTTTGTATTGAATATCCTTTGGGACTATTGACATAAATATTAGTAACTACCAACACCCTAAAATCATCAATAATAGTGCCAAAAATTACAAGCCAAGGAGTGAAGTAAAGTTTAGCACTTTTTTACTTACGTTAATCAATCTACATTTAGATTTGTTTATCAAACGGTTGGCTATTTTTTGGTCAAGGCCACTTTAAGTACATTCTGACCTACCAGCGTACCAGCCTTTGCGCCTTCGTCGCAACCCGACCGAAAGTGAATACCTCCATATACTCGGCTGATACTGGCCATTTCGGCTGCTTCTCTAAAAGAATTAAAAGTCATTACGCCATGCCCAAACTTATGCTCGGTTGAGTCTATAAAAGTAACTTGGTCGCCTACTACTTTGCTCAATACTTCAGCGGCAGCGGCAGATATGGTACTATGCCCACTGGTATATTCAGGAAAAGGCGGTGTTTGTAAGAACGGTATCCATTTGGGGTCTATGTCGCTGTTGATGACTGTTTCGGGGCGAACCTTGACGTGTCGGTATTTATTGTCCCAGCAACTAATAAAGGCATCTAACAACGCAGCCGATGTAAGTGCATAGCCCTCTACACATTGCATGAGTGGTAGTTTTTTGTTGCGAGCCACAGTAGCCAGCATAGCGAGCCAGTGGCCGCCAGGTGTCATTTTTTTGTTGGCAAACATCACGTGGCCGGCCACATTCATCACAAAAGCATTATCGTCCCAAAAGTAAGCCATTCGTTTTTGTTCATCTGTGAGGGCTTTGCTGATGTTATAGACCTCCATTGTTTCTCTGAAAAACAAACTTTTTTTGTCTTTGGTATAAGTTGGTGGTGATGGACACTTAAACTGCGCCGCCGAGTCCATTGTTACCGCCCTGATGGTGTTCCAGAGTGGCTCAACGGCATCGGCGTAGGCGGGCGGAGTAGGCACCCACGTACCTGCTACATTGGTAACAGTATATCTAAACCCTCGTGTTTGCTTGTAATTATCTTTGGCGGCATATTTCATTACGTGCAAGGCCACGCTATCGCCGTAATCCATTGACCGTTTAAATACATCTGACGGAATACCCATTAACCTGTATTTATCAAACAACGTAGCCTCATATTTATCAAAATACTCGGCTGTAAATGTCAGCGTGCGGGCTACACTCAAAAACGCCTTGACACTCGCCAACGGAAAGCAATATTCCTGCCCTGCTTCGGGTGCTGGTACGCCCTTGAAGCCTTTGAGCTGCCCACCTAATGTCTGATAGTTGGCATGAGCAGGCACAAGTGCCTCATAACCAGCAAGGTTAGCATAAGTATAAATCCGACTGGCAACTGGCGGTGTAAAAATATCGTGAATGATAACCTCCGTCAGCTTTTCGACTGACTGATGATAAAATTCTGGATTGGCCGCCTTGGCGTTGTATTCGTCAGGTTTGGCATTGGGGCGGCAAGC
>JAYVJH010000051.1:0-2835 GCA_043769455.1 Runella sp.
CAACTTCTTCATTGTTTGTCCAATCAATTACTCGAAATGGAATACTTGCAATTGGTTTTTCAGAAAATTCAACGATATTTCCTTTCACAATTCCGTTACATTTTAGCCAATCAAAAACGATGGGATTGTTTAAATATGCCAAAAAATACTCAATACTTTCTTTTACATGAGGTTTTTTAAATATAGCAGTTACGTCTTGGGTCGGAAAAACACCTTTATCAACCAAAGCAAAACGAAAGTAATCTTTATTAGAAATTCTTTCTTTACAAGGCACAAATATTCTCTTATTTTGATTGTTGAATAAGTTAAAATTTCTCAAAAACACCCATTCCCAGTAGTTTATTTTTCTATTATATTGGTATCTGTTGCCTAAATCTTGTTTATATTTTTGAAAATGAGTGTGGAAATTTGGGTACTCTTCTGAGAATGTAGTTTCTTCAAGTCCTTCATCAATAAAAATATATTTTGTAATACTTTCAGCAAAAAATGGTTTCAAATCTTTTGCTTTTACAACATTCAAAGTTGCCTTTTTTTCGGCCTCGTTTAAGGTATGCCCATTTATCGGAACGCCGACCGCCTGAAATGCTTTATCTAAACCACTAACCAATCCATTGCCAATATCACAAAACTCTCCAATAGTGTGAAATTCTTGTTTGTTCCCGTCAAATAAGCTGACTATTGTATTTTGATTTTTCTTCAAACAATTGTTCTCTAAAATGCTCAATTCTTTTCGTACCTCATCTGACTGTAAAAGCCATCTTTCATTGGTTTTGAATTGAGTTACTTGTAAATATTCAGCATCTTTCAGTTCAACTTGAAATTTTAATTTTTCAAGCGTTTCAAGCGTCAATTTTTGATTGGCATAAAATTTGGCCACTTTAATTTTGTTCGACTTTTCTTTGCTTTTTACAAACTTAAAAATCACAATAGAAACGGTTACTTTGTCAAAAATTGGCGTTTCATTAAAATGATAAATTACCTCAAAATAGCCATTGGCAACCATATAATTACGAAGCGAAATTGAATGAGTTGTATTCATCCAATATTCGGGACAGATAAAAATAAGTTGCCCGTTTTCGTTCAATAATTCAATAGATTTGAGAATAAAAATATACAGATAATCGCAAAGGCTATTAAAATATTTATTCCAAATTGGGTTTGAAGATAATTCTTGCTTTAAGCCCTCTTCCAAATTTTTCCATCGGATATAGGGTGGATTACCTATAATTAAGTCAAATTTTGTATAAATGTTTGCTGAAATAAAACTTTCGTATCGAACATTTGAAAAGTCTTGTGCTAATTCTTCATCTATTTCAAAAGCCGTTAAATTGTCAAATCCCTTGTCGTGTAGCAACTTTAAAAAAACACCTTCTCCACAAGACGGTTCTAATATGCTTGAATTTGTCGAAATATCCGCCAATTCAATCATAAAATTAGCAATTACTTCTGGTGTGAAGTATTGCCCAAATTTATTTTTTATGATACTTTTTGTTGCTACTTCCATTCAAAGCCTCTTTTATGCAAATTTGCAATTTTGGTTGAGCAATACAGAGTTGGTATATTCATCAAAACTTAAAATTATAAGTAACCGCTGGTACAAACGAACCAATGACCGAATAACGCACGGCCTCTGTTTGGAGTGTATTGGTCTCGCCTTGGCGCACATAGACCGAAAACGGATTGCGGCGATTGTAAACATTATAAACCGAAAACACCCACTCGCCTTGTCCCTTGCCAAATAGCTTTTTCTTTGACTTTTTGGTTGCTCCAATGTCTAACCGATGATACCACGGAATCCGTGAATTGTTACGAACGTCGTACACATTTTGAGGCAATGCAAAGCCGTTCCACTCAAAGCGATTGGTCGGAAAAGTAGCAGGCGTACCGCTATATGCCGATACATTGGCCGACAAACTCCACCAATCATTGATTTGGTACAAGGCAACGATAGATGCGTTGTGTGTTTTGTCAAATCGAGCAGGAAACCAGCCTCCATTGTTAATACCGCTCACTTGTCGCTCCGTCCGTGAGAGTGTATAACTCAACCAACCTGTGAGTTTGCCTTTGTTTTTTTTGAGATAAAACTCCGCTCCATAAGCCCGCCCGTTTCCAAAAAGTAAGTCGCCTTCAAGGTATTTATTGAGCAATAAGTCTGAATCTCTGACATAGTCAATCTGATTTTGTAGGTCTTTGTAATACACCTCAACAGAGCCTTCGTAAGCGTTATCGTCAAAATTTTGAAACCAGCCCAAAGCTACTTGGTCAGCTATTTGTGGCTTGATGTTTTTGGAACTCAACGTCCAGACATCTAACGGCGAGCTGGCGGCTGTGTTGGAGAGCAGGTGCAAATACTGAACGGTACGGTTGTAACTGGCTTTGAGCGACATCGAAGGGCTGATTTCTAATTTAGCCGACAGCCGAGGCTCTAAGTTGCCGTAAGAATTGATGGTTGCACCCGATTCGTATTTTTGGCCTGGCAAAATGGGGTATTTGCGCTCGTTTTTAACGATTTCTCTAAATTCAAATGCTTCGCCTGGCCCCAAATTTCTAAAAAATGAATAACGCAAACCATACTGCATTGATATTTTATTTGTTATTTTTTGGTCGTTGCCCACATACACCGCCGACTCATCGGCATAGCGTGGCGCAAGGCTAATATCTCGACTCTCGCCGCCCGAAATGGCCGTAGCCGTGCCTGGTTGAGTGGTGTAGTTGATGTATTGGCCACCAAAAGTAACGGTATTGTTGGGAGTAAGATAATAAGTAAAATCTGGCTTGACGCTCCAGCTTTTGATGGTCGAGTTCCATTTGAATTTATCTTTGACAGTTCCTTTA
>JAYVJH010000052.1:0-4392 GCA_043769455.1 Runella sp.
TCAAAACCCATTTTTTTGCCTGATATACTAAAAGGTTGGCACGGAAAACCTCCTAACAAAATATCAAAATCGGGAAGGTCAATTGGGTCAATTTTAGTAATGTCGCCCGAAGGTTTTTCCCCAAAATTACTTTCATATACCTGTTGGCATTGAGGATTCATTTCAGATGTGAAAACACACTTAAAACCAGCATCTTCAAAGCCCTTTCTAAATCCGCCAATTCCTGCGAATAAGTCTATAAATTTATATTGCATTTTGACTTATTTTTTATGGTCGTTTTTTTACAAACCGTTCAACAAAGGTATAGTTTGTAGTTTTTTAAAGTACTGGTTATCAGACAAATTGGCTAATTTTTGTAAATGTGCCGTGTTGTGTGCATCTGTACCAACGGCATCAATAAAGTCCAGATTGACCATTGTCTCTGCGGCTTGGCGTTCGGCTGTACCATATTGGCCAACCAAAGATAGTAAATTCAACTGAAAACAAACGCCCATATCTCGCCATTTAGCCCATTCGCTGGGCTTGTTGTGCCAATATCGATAGCGTTCGGGGTGCGCCAACAGGGGCGTATAGCCCAATTTATGAATTTGCTCGACCATATCTCGCCCAAAAATAGGGGCTTGTTGCATAGGAAGTTCAAACAAAATATATTGGTTAGCGATGGGTAGTAAGTTATTTTGATTGATGAGTTCCAGAAAATGGTCGTTCGCAAAATATTCGGCGGCGAAGTCGAGTTTAATATCTATTTTGTTTTGTAGCATCAACTCCAAAGTTTGAGAATGGGCTATGGCAATGGTTTGTGGAGTGTTTTTATAATAATCAGAATGTATGTGTGGTGTGGCCACTATTTGTTTAATACCGGCTTGCTGGTAGAGTTGTAGCATAGCCAGAGTCTGCTCGTTGTTCTGTGAGCCATCGTCTATACTTGGCAAAACGTGGCAGTGCCAGTCGGTCTGAATCTGATCCAGCACGTTATTTATAGTATCTGATTGAGTATTTTGTTTAAAAAACGAAAACATAAATTACTAACGAAGCAGTGCTATCAAGATAGCTATTGAGTTGAGTGTTAGGGCAATGGGTTGTAAAATGGCAGCAAGTCGCTGGTTTTTTATATTTCGTAGTGCTGGTTTTGAGGGCGGCACATAGATATAGTCTCCGTCATAAATCATAATGTTTGATATTTTGGGATTACTCAAATCTCGAATATCAAAATTGAGTTCTTCCTGAATTCCCGCCCGTGGTCTAATGATTCTGATTGTTCGGTCGGCAGTAATAAAATCAATACCACCAGCCTGAGCGAGTGCTTCGCCCAATGTGATACGTTCGTTTTCTAATGGAAAAACGCCCTGACTCCCTACCGCTCCCAGCACTTTTATTTTAAGATTTATTAACTCGACTTCAAAAATCGGATTGGTAATTGTGCTATCATAACTTCTTTCGATTTCGGTAGTTGCCTCGATGCGTGTCAGTCCTGCTACTTTGATACGACCCGACTGTGGCAAAGTAATCTGTCCATAACGATTGACCGTTGTTTCAAAAGGCTGACTAATGGCCGACTGCTGCGAGCCACCTGCCGCAGTACCCAGCGATACGTTTTCAGAAAAAATAGTACTAATTGAGTTTAAGTTTCTGATTTTGAGCCTGTCGCCTATTTTAATTCTGTATGCTATCGTGTCGTAAGGCACATCAAAAGCCGTTACAGATTTTACCCCAGACACAATGACTGTATCGGACTTGATGGTTTTTATGGCTTCGTTAATTAGTGGATTAACGGCATTGCGTACTTTATATTTATTGTCAGAATTTTGTCCAACAAGGCTTGATATTAAAAAAAACAATGTAAATATATTTGCTATCAGGTGTTTCATTTTTTTGATTTCTACAACTATGTATAATTGGCGGCCATTTGGCTATGTGTTGTTACTGGACGGTTTGGTGATGCAAAAGTAAACAAATTGACTGTATATTTGTCGATAACTGTCTCAAACTTCGCAACCTACCAAGGTTGTAACAATATCATAAAAACACAATTTTAGGCCCAAAATGATAATTATTAAACTACAAGGCGGGCTGGGCAATCAGTTGTTTCAGTATGCTTTTGCCAAAGCACTATCGAAGCAACTCAATGTTGATTTTGCGCTTGACGATTCATTTTATTCACAAAATATAACCAATTATTCACAAAATGGAATCAGAACAAATCAATTATCCATATTTGATATAAATTATTCAGTTTCAAACAAAAAAAATCAAGATTGGAATTGGTTACTAAAAACACTAAGCCGAAGTGTTGGACTAAAAAGCTATATCGCCGAGCCTCGTTTTGAGTTTACCGACATTGCAGTACAAGTCAAAGGCGATGTGTTTTTAGATGGTTATTGGCAAAGTGAGCGGTATTTTTCAATGATTCAATCAGCAATCAAACACGATTTTAGTACTTTCAAAGAGCCTATCAGCCAAGCGGCTTTACCGATTTTAGCTCAAATCAAGACCACAAATAGCGTTTGTATTCACGTTCGGCGAAGCGACTATCTGACCAACCCTCGATATGTGGTTTTGGGGTTAGATTATTACCAAAAAGCGATTGAGTGGCTTTTTGATTTATTCACAGATCTACATTTTTTTGTTTTTTCGGACGATATAAACTGGTGCAAAGCCAACTTTGAAGGAACTGCTAATTTTCAATTTGTATCTGACAATCAACGATTTACGCTACGAGATGAGTTTGAAATGATGCAAAACTGCCAACATCACATCACGGCCAACAGTACGCTAAGTTGGTGGGCGGCTTGGTTGAATAATAACCACGCAAAAGTGGTAATTTGTCCGCAAAAGTGGTTTTTTGGTCGTACAAGTACCGAAGATTTATTGCCCAAAACCTGGATACAGTTATGAACCAGCCACTTGTTAGCATAGCCTTGCCCGTCAAAAACATGGCCGACAGCGTTGGTCGAGCCATTGAGTCGGTGTTGATGCAGACTTATACAAACTGGGAATTGTTGGTGCTGGACGATGGCTCAACCGACCACTTGGCGGCAGTTGTTGGGCAGTTTTCAGATAGCCGCATTCAGTTGATAATCGATGATAATCAGATGGGTTTTGCAACCAAACTTAACTTGGCAATTAAGCTGGCCAAAGGCCAATATTTTGCCCGTTTCGATGCCGACGACCTCATGCGCCCAGAGCGATTGGCTCGGCAGGTGGCGTTTTTGGAACAACACCCAAATGTAGATTTAGTAGGAACGGCGATGTCTGTTTTTGGTCAAAATGGCCAAGTGCTTTCTGAGCGAATATTTCCAACCGACCATACCCAAATTGTATCATGGCCTTACAATGGTTTTTTGATAGCACACCCCACTTGGCTCGGCAAAACGAGCTGGTTTAGATATTGGCAATATCAAAATTTGCCCAGATACGAAGATCAAGATATATTATTGAGGGCTTATCAGTCAAGTATTTACGCCAATTTGTCTGATGTTTTGTTAGACTATTACGAACCTTGTTTTTCGATTAAAAAGCGATTTGTAGCTCGCAAAAATGCGCTAATTTCACAATATTTATTTTTCACAAGCCAACGACAGTACTTTTATCTATCGTTGGCTTTGGGGCTTACTTGCTTGAAAATGGTACTTGATTTAGTGCGTTTTATTGGACGGCTACCCAAGCGTTTATTTTCTAAGTGATTCTGGCTTTACCAATCTATTGATCCGTTTGTCTGAAATTTCCTCTAATTTTTTTATTTGGGTAGTATCTATTACGTTGATATTGTATAGTGAATCAACGATTTTTTTACTTTCCCGTAAAATAAAAGGTTTAATTATTTTACGAGCTTCCACAACATCTTTATTATCAACATTACTAAAATGAACAGATAATACTCCGAAAAATGCAATCAATGATAGCATAAAAATGTCCGATACGCTGTACTTATAATCAGTTAAGATATTACGCTTAAAAAATGGCTTAGGCGTATTTTGGTTTACCTCGTTGGGGTTGGTGAGGATAAAATCTCTTATCAGCCATTTAAAAAACGCATTAAATAACAACAGGCTTGCGGCAAATGCAAACATTGCGGATAAGCTACCATATAATGATTTATTCTCAAAAATTTTGACATTCGCCAAAACAAATGTAGCAATAGAAACGAACATAGCCACGATTTGAACCATTTTAAATTCATTCTCTTTGACTTTCTTCTCAAATTCTTCTTTTTTCTTATCTACACTACTCTCGGTAACAACTCGATGAATTTCAAATTGAGTTCTATTTTTGGTAGAGCGTATTGTTATATCTCTGTACTGGTCTTCTGCATACCAATCTTCTTCTATCTTACGAAAATTATCTGGTAAGATAAAAGAGGAATCTAAAAATAGTTCAATATTATCATATTTA
>JAYVJH010000053.1:0-3365 GCA_043769455.1 Runella sp.
ACCTCGTCCATGGCGTGCCGATTTTCATAAGGGCCTGACAAGAAGCCTTTTAGCGAGCAGTAAATGAGGCGTGGGTTGTCAGATGTCAGATGTGAGTAACCATAGCCTAGTCGTTCCATAGTGCCTGGCCCGAAGTTTTCGACAACGATGTCGGCTGTTGCCATGAGTTTATTGATTATTTCTCGGCCTTCGTCTGATTTTATATCTATGGCCAAACTTTTTTTATTGCGACCATAAAACGAAAAATAACCAGTGCCAAAGCCTTTCAGAAACCGAGTACTGTCGCCCGTTGGTGGCTCTATGTGTATGACATCTGCGCCGTTGTCGGCCAGCATCATACCAGTAGTAGGCCCCATAACGGCGTGCGTAAACTCCAAAACACGAAGGCCAGTAAGTGGTAATTGGCTCATTTAGATTTCATTTTTATTTATTCCAGCTTCTTTCAATATGCCAAAAAAAGTACCTTTCTTCATGTCTTTATTGTGTACAGGCACAGGAACTGTTATTTTAGAATTTGGATTGAAAAATATAAAATGGCTACCCTTCGAGCGTTTCAAGACGTAGCCATTTTCTTCCAAAACCTTAATCAAGTATTTCGGTGATAAATTCATGGGTCAAACTAATTCCGTTTCAAATCTGAGCGAATACTCAAATGTATTGCTATCGTCTTGTGGAATAGGCTCGCCAGCTTCGACTAACACCTCCAAGCAGCCCTCAATGGCATCTTTCACCATTTCGAGTGCTTCTTCTACTGTTTCGCCAAATGTTATACAACCTCTAATCGAAGGGACTGTAACTGTATAACCTCCCTCTGGCTCAGGTGAAAGTATGACACGATAGTTTAAAACTTTCATAGCTTATTTGATTGTTTATATGATTTTAATACAAGCCCAAATCATCGCCATATTCATCGTCAAAATACTCATCATCGGCTGGTTTGTTTTTATTTTTTACACCAAAACCTTTATAAATCAATGCTTTTTTGAGAATCGAAATCTGACCAACATGATAGAGATCGTGCTGTAATATACCGTGTAGCATTGTATAAAAATCATACTCACGGCCTGGGACTATTTCGTCCAAAAACTCATCGTCTTCTTTCTTTTCGAGTTCGGCCATGAGTTCTTCTTGGCTTAGGCTTAGTTCCATTTGTAGGGCTTCCCATTCAAACTCGTCAAACATCGGAAATATTTTCCAGTTGCGAGCCTTTGTAACTTCATACTCGCCGTCGCCCTGCAAACGCTTGACCACAAATATCCGCCACGTCGTCATGTGATAAACCAATTCAGCGATTGAGTGGGTATTAGGCTGAATTTTCTGGTTGGCCATCTCTGCCGATACTTCGCCCAAAATATGAACCACCGAAGGCCCGTGCCAGGCTTCTTCGCTTTCATAAATCAAGTTAAATTGGTCAATAATTCTGAGTAATTCTGCTTTTTTGTCCATTGCAATAAATATGGTGTTGTGATAATTAGTATTGTAGTGTTTTAGAGGCCGCAATTTAGTAGAATATCTTTTTTAAATCTGATAAGTTCCATATTTTTTTAGGTAAGGCACAAGGCCACCTTCGGCCAAAATATCTATCATTACCTGTGGCATGGCCGCTGCTTGGTAGCTTTTTTGTTTGGTTTTATTAAAAACACTACCCATTTTTAGGTCAATGTCCAGCTCATCGCCAGTGTCTATATCATGGTCTCTGATTTCGAGTAGGGGCAAGCCAATATTGGTAGCGTTTCTAAAAAATATTCGTGCAAAGGTACGGGCAATAACCACCGAAACACCCGCCAGCTTGATAGCCACAGGTGCTTGCTCACGAGACGACCCACAGCCAAAATTCCAGCCAGCCACAACGACATCGCCAGCTTTGACTTTATTTTTAAACTCGGGGTCAAGGTCTTCAAAAACGTGCTGTGGCCACTCGTGGGCATCTAACGATTTGGTATATTTACCAGCAATGATACCGTCTGTGTCAATATTATCAGCGTAAACAAATGTCATTTTATTTTATATTTTTGATTGACGGCTTCATACATTTCGATCGGCACTTTGGTTTGTACTTGGGGTATCTTTGGCTCGGGCTTCGCCCAGTCCAAATAGCCCTTGGCCCAAGCATAGACCAGACCTATGGCCAATATAACGACAAAAATCAGCATTTCGGTTAGTGCAAACCAACCCCAAAGGCCATTGGTCTGTTGTATCAAGTCTTTGTTACCAAAAACTGTAGCCCATGGAAACAAAAAAATCAACTCGACCTCAAAAAGCACAAAAATCAGAGCCACCACATAAAACCGTACATTAAACTGCACATTGGCGTTACCAATCGGTTCTTCGCCCGACTCGTAAGTACTATTTTTTTCGATGTTCGGTTTGTTGGGGCGTAGTAGTTTTCCAAATGCCAAAATACCTATGATGAGCGCAATGGCCGAGATAATAAAAAGTAATATATGTCCGAAGTCGGTTATCATTGTTAATTATTTTTTTGACTGTTTCGATAAATTTTTCTGGGATAAACAACAAAATACCAGCCAATAAACACCGCCGAAACGGTAATAATGCCCACACTGACTGGTATGGGTAAGGTAAGTCGGGTAACAAAACTTTCTAAAAAACCTGCCATAATAAATATCGGTACAAGGCCAATGATAACTTTTAGCCCTCGCTTTGCACCCATTTTAAAAGACTCCAAACGGCCAAATGTACCCGAAAAAATAAGACTATTGCCCATCACTAATCCTGCACAACCTGCAATGATGATAGCCGATATTTCGAGTGTGCCATGAATCCAGATTTTGAGAACCGAGGCCATCAACAGCCCACGGGCATAAAAAAAGTACTGAAAAGCCCCCAGCATAATACCATTTTGAAACAGAACATAAACAGTACCAGCCGAATAAAAAAGCCCCAGCACAAAAGCCACAAACGAAACCCTGATATTATTGACGGTAATGGCCATAAACATATTAGCTTGACTTTCGGACTTATAAATGGCCAGCGGGTCGCCACTATTGATGTTTTCTAGGGTTTGGTTTACATAACTATCGCCCAAAATAAGCCGTACAAAGGTATCGTCATTGGCAGCAGACACCCAACCCAATAAAAAAGCTACCAACGAAAACAAAAAAGAATACAATAGCTTACACCGCACTTCGTACATCAATAGCGGCAGCTCTTCAATCCAAAACGACTTGATACGCCGACGGTCCTCTGGCCGATTGGAGTATAGTTTTTGATGCAACTGCGCCGTTATGCCATTCAGATATTGAGTAATAGTAGCCTTGGGATAAAACGTTTTTGAAAACGATAAATCGTCGGTCAGTTCTATGAACCGCTCCGTAAGTTGGTCGGGGTCGTTAGTCGGAGTGCTT
>JAYVJH010000054.1:0-5623 GCA_043769455.1 Runella sp.
TGAGGCTCAAAGAAACAATGAACGACTATCGGTATTTTCCAGAGCCAGACCTTGCCCCTGTTATAATTTCGGACGAATGGTTAGTGGATATTCAAGCTAATTTACCCGAATTGCCACGACAGTTGTTTGAAAAATTTACAACTCAATATAATCTTTCGCCCAATCATGCTAGTACACTGACAGACAGCAAAGAGGTAGCCAATTATTTTGAAAGGTTAAGTGCCGTTACCAATAATTACCAAACGGCTGCCAACTGGGCGATAGGGCCTGTCAAAAGTTATTTGAATGAAAATATAGACCAAACCGCCAACGATTTTCCAGTAAGTGCCGAGCAATTAGGTAAGTTGATTTTGATGGTCGAAAAAAATAGTGTGAGTTATTCTATCGCCACGCAAAAGATTTTGCCTATATTGCTCAAAAATCCAGAACAAAACCCTGAAACTATTGCCATAGAAAATAACTGGTTACAAAACAGTGATTCAGCATCTTTGGAACAAATAATAGATGAAGTACTGGCCGCCATGCCCGACAAAGTGGCCGAATATCAAAAAGGCAAAAAAGGGCTTTTGGGGCTATTTGTTGGCGAAGTTATGAAAAAATCAAAAGGCACAGCCGACCCAAAAATTACAAATCAGTTAGTAGTCAGTAAATTAGTTATTAGTTAGTTAGTCATTCATTCATACAATCATTCATACATGAACGCACTCGTACACGCACATTCTGGCCTTCGTTATGTAGTTTTGGCATTGCTTTTGGCTGCCATTTATACTGCATTTAGTAAAAAAGGGGATTCAACTTCACCCTATTCAAAAATATATTTGGGGGCTATGATTGCCACACACACCCAGATACTGATTGGTTTGGTGTTGTATTTTATGAGTCCAAAAGTTAATTTTAGTATGATGAGTGAGCCGTTTTATCGTTTTTATAATGTAGAACACGTTACCGGAATGCTCATTGCTGCTGTGCTGATAACCATTGGCCACCGCCAAGCCAAAAATCTCAAACATGGCAAGGTATTGGCATACTACGGCATTGGTCTTGTGGTCATATTGGCATCTATTCCTTGGCCTTTTCGTGCTGCTTTGGCTGGTGGCTGGTATTAACCAAAATCATGAAAAATATACAAGTTATACTTGCATCTCGACCGCAAGGCATGGTGCAAGAGTCGGACATGGCCTTGGCTACGGTTGAGTTGCCACAGTTGGCCGATGGTCAGTTTTTGGTTCAAATTCAGTATATTTCGCTCGACCCAGCCATTAGAGGTTGGATGAACGCAGGTACTACTTACATAAAGGGCATCGAAATCGGTGCGCCTATCAGAACCTTCTCGGCAGGGATTATAATTGAGTCCAAACATACCGATTTTCTGGTTGGTGAATATGTTTGGGGGTTGCTTGGAGCGCAGCAATATGCTATCACTGACGGAATGGGTATGGTCAAAGCCGATATTTCAAAAGGTAATTTGTCGTGGCATTTGGGTATTTTGGGTATGCCAGGCATGACGGCCTACTTTGGACTATTGGACAAAGGCAAACCACAAGCAGGCGAAACAGTACTCATTTCGGGAGCGGCGGGTATTGTGGGTACAACAGTTGGCCAAATAGCCAAACTCAACGGCTGCCGAGTGGTAGGTATTGCTGGTGGGGCTGACAAATGCAAGTTTTTGACAGAACAAATGGGCTTTGATGCCGCCATCGACTACAAAAACGAAGACGTAGCCGAGGGCATCGCCAGAACCTGCCCCGATAAGGTCAATGTATTTTTTGACAACGTAGGCGGCGACATACTCGACGATGCAATGGCTAATCTAGCAATAGGCGCAAGAGTAGTGATTTGTGGGGCGATTTCACAATATAATGCACTCGAAATCAAAGGCCCACGTAATTACATGAAAATCGTAACGGCACGGGGTTATATTACAGGTATTATTGTTTTTGACTATGCCAATCGGTTTCAAGAAGGTATCAATGACATAGCTGACTGGCTCAAAGCTGGCAAAATACATACCAAAGAAGACATAGACGAGGGTCTCGAAAACTTCCCAGCTACGCTCATTAAGCTCTATACAGGCCAAAACTTTGGCAAACTGCTACTAAAAATATAACAAGAAACGGCAGATTGTTACTAATCTGCCGTTTCTGAAACTACTATTATTATACAAATCAATAATCTATATTATCTTACTGTCAGTTTCAAAATTCTGTTATTGCCTTGGCTCCACTCGCTCAAGTATAATATACCATTTTTATCAATCGTTAGGCCATAGGGCGCATTTAAGCCTGTTAAGAGCGTTTGTGATGTTTGATTGCTTGGGTCAAAAACTCTCAGACTACTGTTGCCACGGTCGGTAACGTATATCAGCCCGTTGTCGTCCACAACTATATTGGAAGGCAAATTGAGTTTCACCTTATCGAAAGCACCGTCCACGTTGCCAGCCGCACCTGTTCCAAAGAGTGTTGTTACCTTACCCCCGTCAAAATCAACTGTTCTGATAGAGTGATTCCCTTCATCTGCTACATAAATTAGGTTGTTTTTGAGAAATATACCTACTGGGCCGCTAAATTTGGCATTAGTTGTAGCAACAGTACCTGTGTTGTAGCCAGTACCTGCCCCTACAATACTCGGACTTGACACCACACCGTCTTTGCGGCTCGTGCGTACAATGGTCGAGTTACCAAAACAAGCCATATAATAAGTGCCGTTCATAAAATAAGAAGCACTGGCATTTTGAGAAACTCCAACAATAGAAGTAGGACTATTATAAATGGCATTGTTGGCTTGAAACAAAATACCATTTGAAGCAGAAGTACCAGAATTAAACAAACTTAATTGATAATAATAAATACCTTTTGCTTCGTTGGTAACTACCAAAACTTTGTCGTTACCGCTTACACCAGTTTTTAAAATCGAGATGCCTGTGAGAGATGCATGTTTAGCACCATTTTCGTCTTTTAGATATACATATTGTTTGGTACCGTTTGGTGCAATGATCAACAGAAAACTAACACCTCGCATTGAAGCATAGACTGTGCCGTTGTCGGGATCTACGGCAACACTTTGGAAAGCATCAGCAAAGCGGATTAGTTCGGTGTTTGTACCTATTTGATATTTGTAATTAAAAACCGTGGGCCCAGTTGCTTGCTTACCTTTTACATCAACTTTTATGCCACCAGTTCCAGCCTTTTCGGGTACCTGAATCGTAATCTGTTGCGGGCTTGAAGCCGTAACAGTGGCTACTTTTCCATTTACTGTTACCTTAATATCTGTCGAAACACTACTAAACCCTTCGCCATTGATAACAACCAAAGTCCCTGCACCACCATCAGTTGGCGCAAATGTGGTTATTTTTGGTACAACTACTGTAAAGTTACTACTTGAACTACCTACTACACCATTGGCTTCAACCGATATAGCACCTGTTGTGGCAGCATCTGGCACAACTGCTATAAGCTGCGTGGCCGATGCACTTTTGACGGTAGCAGACACCCCGTTGAACTTCACTTTGTTTGCTGCTGCATCTGTTCCAAAATTAGTACCTGTAATTGTTACTTCGGTGCCAGAAGCGCCTTGTATGGGCGAAAACAAACTTACAACTGGTGCTTTGGGTGGAATGGCAATGACCTTAAAGCTATCATAACTTACTGTGCCACCTGTGGCAGTAAGCGTAATTTTTTGTACACCAAGCGATGCAGTAGCTGGTACAATAAAATCGACTGAGGTAGCACTCACGTTGCTTGTAGTGGCCGTTTCGCTACCTATTTTGATAACAGCGGCATCTAAGGCTGTGCCTGTGATGTTAATAGTTTGCCCCGCATAGCCCTCTTGTGGACTTACGCTCGTTATGGCAGGGGAGGCTGTTACGGCAGGTTTCGTACAAGATGAAAGCTGAAAAAAGCAGCTATAAAGTACCACTACCGATAAAATAAAGTAGCGAAAATAATTTAGTTTTTTCATAATACTTTGCGTAAATAACCCGTCGCCACGGTTGGGTTTTGTGTTATTGTGATTTAGATAACAAATAGAATTAGTTAAGCAACCAAGCTGACGGCATTAGACAAAAAATGTTTTTTGAGAGAGCATGCCTTGCGACGTGCGAGTTTTATCTCTAAGCCGTTTGTCAGTAATACTGTGCAGCTATCTACGATTTCGGCTATAAAATTGATATTGAGTAAACAAGATTTATGAACTCGCAAAAAACAATCTGGTAAGCTATAACCAAACAATTTGAGGGTTTTGGCAATGACGAGCGTGCTGCCGTCTGTAAAATAAATGCGACTGTAATTACTTGCACCTTCTATTCTGATGATGGTGTCGGTGGCTACCAAACGCCGTTCGGTATAGCCTTTAATAAATACAAATTGTTTCATAGTAGTAAAGTTGAGTAATGGCATTCTTTGTGAGATTGATGGTTCAAAACTCATACATTGTCTTGGTCCATGCAAGTCCCGTTTGGTGAGTAGCAGGTTTTGGAGGGTGAACGACAGATTTATTGATTGAATGGTA
Organism: Runella sp.; assembly: GCA_043769455.1. Taxonomy (GTDB): domain Bacteria; phylum Bacteroidota; class Bacteroidia; order Cytophagales; family Spirosomataceae; genus JAYVJH01. The sequence goes on from JAYVJH010000054.1 coordinate 4,507, forward strand.
TTTATTATCGGTTTTTTACAGACATTTATGGCTTTAATTCTGATACATCTATGAGACTTATTAAAATTATATGTGTGGTGCTATTTTTGCTTTTGGGCTACGAGGTTACTGTGGGGCAGCGGCCAGGCTCTAATAAACCCATTCGTAGTAGTGTTGGGCAACGCTACCCGATGCCACTGTTTGATATGAACCGCGCCAACGACCTGCCTTATGTGGCCGAAAGGGTAGCAACAGCGCATAAATTACTACTAAATGCCAAGAAAGAGCCGTCTTCTCTCAAACGAGACTCTACCATTTTGAGGCTCTACAATTATCTTGGGGCTTTGTATCGAGAAACCAAAGGACATAAAGACAGTTGTTTATATTATGGCAAGCTCATGGTCGAGTACGCTCACGAACATAAAAATATAGAATTTGAGGTAAAAGGACTTTTTCAGCAGTCATTGTATTATCGCAATATCAAACTCAATACCGAAGAAGCCCTCAGACTCAATTTGAAGGCGTATAAAATTATTGAAAATGCCGATCACGACCCACAGGTGTTTTGGCGCATTTGCTACAATTTGGGCGATTTGTATCTAAGTGTCAAAGAATATGACAACGCCCTTAATTATTATCATCAAGCCGATGTGCTGATAAAGCAAGGTACTGGGCTTAGTGTAGCCTCGACCGAAGCGTATATTGGCTCAATATGGCAAGGTATAGCTATTATTTATACTCAAAAGAAAAATTATTTGGTGGCCGAGTCATATTTTTTGAAAGCCATTGACAAGCTTAAATATATTTCAATTAAAGCCAGCCATGCCAATATTTATGACGACTACTCGACATATTTTCAAAGCCAAGAGCGGTATATTGAAGCAATACAGTATAGCAGAAAAGCCGAGGCGATTTGGATAGAACTCAACAAACAAGAAAGTCTCAGTACCTCACGCTCAAACTTGGCACTCTATTATTGGGCAATCAACGACCTCGATACAGCCTACCAATATGCTACTTTGGCGGTTCAGTCGCCAACGCCATCGCTCAATGCCATTCAGTCTGCCCAGCAAGCGTTGTATAAAATAGAATCGAAAAGAGGAAATTGGAAAGCAAGTTTACTACATTTTGAAAAATA
>JAYVJH010000055.1:0-1821 GCA_043769455.1 Runella sp.
GCAATTTTAACGGCTTCTTGGTACGATTTTTGAGCAGCAGATGCGGCATGCATATACCAACTTTCAATCGCACCAATTGTTGAGCAAGATTTACAATGACAATCCCCTGCATTTCCACCTTTGATGCTTTCCAAGTTTTCGGCTACTTGGTTTCCTTTTTGTGCCTTCAATTCGGCCAATGATAATCTGTTCATAATAATATGGGTTTTTGTTTAATAACTGCCTACTATACTAAATGTATAGCTTCGAGTTACGGTACAAACTACGCCTAATATATGGACGTAAAAAACATAAAAATTATTAAATTTTACTAACTTTTTAAGATAATTTATTAAAAAATTGGTAGGTTTGGTTCAAAATATTTTTCATCTCTGGGCATTACCCCAATATTGATTATCTAACATGGAAACTTTCGGCACTAAATTACTCAAACAGCGTAATAAAAGCAAACTAACGGCACAAGAAGTAGCTGATAGTCTGGGCGTTACACAAGGCACCGTTCACAATTGGGAAAGCGATAAGTCAAGTTTTAAAGTAGAATATTTACCAAAATTAGCAGAAATATTGGGTGTTTCAATAACAGACCTAATTCCCGAAGGTACAACCCTCAAAATCATGGACAACAGCAACCTCACAAACCATGATAATGCAGTAGTAGGTTTTGAGGTCAAAATAGAAGCCCCAGAGGTCTATCTCAAACTGTTGGATAGCAAAGATAAAATCATAGAACTACTCACCAAACGCTGCGAAGATTTAGAAGCCAGCCATGCAGCCAAAGACAAAATCATTGAGGCACTACGGGCGGAAGTGGGGCGGCTGAGGCAGGGCTAAGGAAAGTATTTATAAATGTCTTTGCGGTGTGCTACCAATATAAATACGAGCGTATTGGCATCTAAGAGTTCAAACCCTAATCGATAGTCGCCCAAACGTACTATCTTCCTTAGCTATGTTCCGCCCTGTTTTTTCGGCTTGCATCATTACACCAAAGGCGAAATCTTCGGCTATATCTTTGTCCAAAATATTTACTCTTTCGCCCAATTTTTGAGCCAAAGCTACCAGTAATTTTGAAGTACTTTTAGATTGAGTTTGTATGATTTAAGGTGTTCATTATAAATAAAATCAAGTATTTTGTTTATGATAGAGTTGCAAGTTAAAATAAAACAAAAACATTAGCAACACCCAGCGCAAACTTATAGCCAGTTTAGAAGCCAGCCATGATGCAAAAGACAAAACCATTGAAACACTACGGGCGGAAGTGGGGCGGCTGGGGGTGGAAGAGAAATAAAATTAAAATCTGTATCTTTGCTAAAAAGTAGGTGCTACGTATCAACCAATAAAATGACCAACCCCAATCACCTATCGTCCCAAGAGTTTCTACAACAAGCCCAAAATTTGCCTGTGATAGATGTGCGCTCGCCAGCCGAATACGCCCATGCACACATTCCGAAAGCGGTCAATATACCACTTTTTGACAATGAGGAGCGGGCTTTGGTAGGTACTTGTTACAAGAAAAAAGGAAAAGATGCAGCCGTTTTGCTGGGTTTAGAATTAGTCGGCCCTAAGCTCGCCAACTTTGTCAGAGAAAGCAAGCGGCTTGCTCGCACGGGCGAAGTACTGGTGCATTGTTGGCGGGGAGGTATGCGAAGTGGTAGTTTTGCATGGCTACTCAGAACGGCAGGACTAAAAGTACAAACATTAGAGGGTGGTTACAAAGCCTACCGAAACCACGTTTTAGAGTCGTTTACAGAATCTCAGAATATGATTATATTGGGAGGCAAAACTGGTAGCGGCAAAACAGAAATATTACAAGAAATACAAAAA
>JAYVJH010000056.1:0-2173 GCA_043769455.1 Runella sp.
GATTTTTATTTGACAACTACATTTTAAATTTTGATAACTTACAATATGTAAGACAAGTTTAAACTAAAAAAAGCATGGTTGGGTTATCAAGTTAAAGTACTGGTACGTTTTGACAATCATTTCTTCGTTGCTTTGTGAGGGCGACTGTATCTCAATAGCCAGCAGCGGAGCATCGGTTTGTTTGGCTGTTTCGTTTACGAAGTTCAGTGGCCGTTTTGAGTAAACCACGATGTCAGGAGTGGTGCCATCGGGGGTGGTGGCCAATGCAACTTCGCTGGCAATACGAAATTGAGAGCCATAGCCAATGGCTAATTGGACAATAAAGTTGGCTTGTAATGAGCCGTGTGTGAGGTTGGGCATAGGTTTATTGCGCTCTAATTCATAGTCTGAGACAGTAGCCTCTGCCAAAGATTGAGTTAGTAGTTCCATATTGATTCCTATTTTTTTACCAAAAATAATAAAAAAAGAAACACAACCTTGCATTGTCGTTGCTAAAAATAGACAGACAGCAAATAGTTTTTGAAAATGAGTTGGGGTAAAGCATTGAAATATGGGTATTTTTTTGTTAATTTTGCAAAATTTTTGTCATAATGCCCCTACTTAAACACAAAACTGGTCTATGAGTAAACTACGGATTTTGTATGTTGCCAATGAAATAAATCCTTTCCTTGAAATTACCGAAGTGGCTAATTATGTAAGGAAGCTACCCCAAGCCATGCAAGAACGGGGAATGGAAATCAGAATATTGATGCCTCGCTTTGGGCTTATAAACGAGCGCAAAAACCGACTTCACGAGGTAGTACGCCTTTCAGGTATCAATATCACAGTTGGCGATGACGAAAAGCCCCTCATTATCAAGGTCGCCTCCATACCAAGTGCCAAGCTACAAGTTTATTTTATTGACAACGAAGACTATTTTCAGAGAAAATCCGTTTTTGTAGATGAAGACGACAATTTTTTTGACGACAACGATGAGCGAGCCATATTCTTTTGCAAAGGCGTTCTGGAAACTGTCAAAAAACTCGGCTGGGCCCCAGACATCGTTCATTGTAGCGACTGGATGACAGCGTTGATTCCGCTTTATTTGAAAACGACCTATAAAAACGACCCTATGTTCAAAGACACCAAATGTGTTTTTACGGTCTATAACAACGGTTTTGATTTCAAGTTTAACGATGATATTCTTGAAAAAGCCCGTGCCATGGACGTAAGCGATGAAGCCTTGGCTCACCTGCGTAGTGCCGATTTTGAAGGTTTTATAAAAATAGGCTGCGCCTACGCCGATATAGTAGTAAAAGCCGACGATGATTTTAGTGAAAGTTTAAACCAAATTTTGAATGAATTACCAGAACGTAAATTGGAACAAGTCGAAGAAGACGAAAATTTTACAGAAACTTACTACAATCTATACAACGAGTTGGTTGGCTAAGGCTACTTCCCTAACAGCTTTTGTTATCCTGTTGCTAACAGCCTGCGAGCTGCCCCGTGAAATCGGCTTGCCCATTGCCAACCCTGTCGATATACGTTATACCGATACACTGACCGTTAGAGCATCGACCGTACTTCTGGACTCGATTCGCACATCTGGGGCTATTCAGATGTTGGTCGGTAGCTATATCGACCCTTTGTTTGGAAAAATATCTTCTCGGGCGTTCGTTGAGTTTGCACCTGACAGATACAATTTTGATCAAGACAAAATATATCAGTACGATTCGGTCGCTGTTTTTATGTCGTACAGTTCAAATGGTTATTATGGCGATACGCTTCAGCCTTTTGAGATGACCGTCCATCGGTTGAAAGACACACTCGTTACAGGCAAAACTTACTATAATTATAATACCACGCCTTACGACCCAGCGGTTTTTACTAAGTTTAGTTTCAGACCCCAAAGTAGTAGCAATACACTAAGTACAAGGCTTCCAGATACATTTGGTCGTCAGATTTTTGGATTGATGTTTGGTAGTGGTAGAGTCAAAAACCCGTCTGCATTCGTCAAAGAAATGAAAGGTTTTGCGCTTATACCCAACCCCAACAACAAAGCAATAGCGGGTTTTCCGTCAGAGGCTATCCAAGTCGTTTTGTTTTTTCATGAAAATGGTGTTGCAGGCGGAAATGCATATGCATTGCCGCTCGTTAGCCGCCGCTACAACAACATAACCGCCGACCGAAGCGG
>JAYVJH010000057.1:0-3648 GCA_043769455.1 Runella sp.
TGCAAACTGTATAGCTTAGTGTTAGGGCAGAGGCTGGTGGGAAGGCATCTACTGCTGGAAGGAGTGTAGTGTCTTTGATCGTTTGTCCATTGGGTGCAGTTACGGTAACAATGAGCGGCGTAATACCCTCTTCTACGTTTTTGATGGTGTCGGCTACAATAGTTCCTTTATTGACTGTTACAACACCGCCCGATGATTGAATCACAAATTTGTAGTAACTTTGTCCCAAACAATGTGTCGGTGAAGCGACTTTTTTTACTGTGAGTTGGAGGGATTGGGCATTTACTTGGTTGGCAAACAGGCAAACGCTGCACACCAAAACAAACCACTTAGCCGAAGCATTGAGGCGAGTTTTCATTACTATATATTTTTTGTAGGGTAAAGTTGAAATACACTCTTGTTATATACTATATGTAAATAACACTGCAAAGGTAATGCGAACATTTGAATAATACAATATTAAACCAAATATAAATTGCAATATTTTGCAAAAAAAGTATTTAAACTGCAAATAATTGAATTTTAAAACCAATTTATCTGTAATAAAAAGAAGACCTAAATGCTAATATTGAAATTTAAAGTGTTAGTTTTTAGTTAATTGTTTTATTTTTCTGTTGATATAGCTGTTTATAGTACTTAAATATATGCGAATTGTTGCAAAAAATACAAAAATATGAATAATACAATTTTGAAGTCAATCGTAGTTTATTGTGCATCAAGTCCAGGTGTAAATCCCGTATATCGGCAAGTAGCCGAAGAAGTAGGTATGAAGTTAGCTAAGGCCGACATTCGTCTGATATATGGTGGCGGCGGTCGTGGCCTGATGGGTATTGTAGCCGATGCTACTCTACAACACGGTGGGGCTGTAACAGGGATTATTCCCAACTTTTTGGCTGACCTCGAAGTGGCTCACAAAGAACTAACAGAGCTGTACCACGTCGAAACCATGCACGAACGCAAGGCCAAGATGGTATCTATGGCCGATGGTGTCATTACGCTTCCTGGTGGCTACGGCACGCTCGATGAACTATTTGAAATATTGGCTTGGCGACAACTCAAAATCTATCATGGCCCTATTGGTGTACTCAACACAAACGGTTTTTATGACCACCTGCTGGCTCATTGCGATCGTATGGTGGCCGATGGATTCTTGAAAATTGAGAATAGAAACTTGATTATCGTGGCCGACAATATTGATGAGTTATTAACTAAAATGACCGAATCACAATTATAAAAATGAAATATACAAAACACGTATTTGTTTGTGCAAACCAGAAAGATGCTGGCAAAAAATGTTGTGGCGTTGAGCATGGTATGGCATTGGTCGAAGCCATGAAAGCCCAATTAAAAGAAAAAAACCTACACATTGACATCAGAGCGCAACGAGCGGGCTGCCTAGACGTTTGTGGTAAAGGCCCAGCGATGGTTGTTTATCCAGAAGGGGTTTTTTATGGCAATGTTCAACTGAGCGACATTAGCGAGATAGTCGAAAGCCATTTAGTAAACAACGTGGTGGTTGAAAGACTAAATCTCAACTTGTAATTATTTGTTGATTTCGATAAATAAAAAGACTGTCGCCCATTAGGTTTTCGGCACTCACCAAATGAGCGTTTGTAGCCATTTGAGGTGCCGAAATCCCTTTATTGATTAAATTAGGGCTTTTAAAAATCCTTATTTCGTCCCAAAGGTTTTGATTGATAAAACTTTGCAACAGCTGTGCTCCACCTTCTACCAAAACCGATTGTATCTTTTTGGTGTATAAATTTGTTAATAGATTGGTGATATTTGATGAATTGTAGCAAACTGTTTCTTGCGAATCATCAAACAAATTAAGCGATGGGGGCAGTCTTTGATGTTGGTCTATGACTATCCTGACTAGGTTTCGGCCTGTCCAGTATCTTACGTTTAGCTTCGGATTGTCGGATAAAGCCGTATTTGTGCCTATCATAATGGCATCTTCTTGGCTACGCCATTTGTGCGATAGCGTATGCGACAGTGTATTGCTGATTTTGAGTGGTGAGCCGTCTGCCGCACCAATAAAACCATTGGCAGTTTCGGCCCATTTCAAGATGATATACGGTCGTTGTTGTTCAAAAAAGACAAAGAATCGACGATTGAGTTCTCGTCCTTCGTTTTCCAAAATACCTGTAACTATCTCTATACCAGATTCTTGAATTTTTTTTATACCTTTTCCAGCTACCAGCGGGTTGGGGTCGAGGTTGCAGACTACTACTTTTTTTGGGTGTATTTCAACTAATAAATCAGCGCAAGGCGGTTGTTTACCAAAATGGGCGCAGGGTTCAAGCGTTACATAAATTGTAGCTTCGGCCAATAACTGAATATCGACAGCAGCAATACTTTCGATGGCGTTGCGTTCGGCATGGTTACGGCCATACTGTTTGTGCCAACCTTCACCAATTATGCGGTCGCCATGCACAACCACGCAGCCTACCATTGGGTTGGGGCTAACTGCGCCTCGACCTAATTCTGCGAGTTCAAGCGCACGGCGCATGTATAAATTATCGATTTGGGGGTTTATCAATTTGAAAATAGTTGAGATACGTTTTGTCTATTATAACATATTCTCTTGGCTTAGATTGTTAGGGTCGCCATAGATTAGTAGCCCATTATGATTTTGAACGACTGGCGCAACTCCATTGGCTAATCTGTGGTATGGGTACGAAGTTTTGGTTGAGTAATGACACACCATTGATTTTCGTGTTTGCTCTGGGTTTTCGATAGCGTTTCCACCATGGGTTAGTGCAGCGTGCCAGAGTAAAACGTCACCTTTTTTGATAATCAAATTTTCTTTTGGTAGATTTAAGTCTGTACAGGTTTTATCTAAATAATCTGCAAACTCAAGCGGTGTTTTGGTAGAACGCCCAGAATACAATATACCATTTCCAAAATTAAATTTAGGTATTTTGTGCGAGCCTACATAATAATAAAGTGGCCCCGAGTCTATTTTAACATCTTCGAGTGCTATCCAAGACGCAACCAGATGACTTGCTATATTTGACCTTACCCATGCAAAATCTTGGTGAGTAGGCTGCTGGCTTCCATACAAAAACGTGAGGCTCTGAAAAGCTACGGGTTGCTGCTGAAAGACCGCCCACAAAAAATTGCCAATAGCCGAGTGCGACATCAACTCTTTACCTGCCTTAGAAATACTATGAAAGTCGTTTATTTTTACAAATTTCTCTCTTAGGTCATCGCCCGTCCAGTCCTTTGCTTTACGCTCTGCGTTGGGCTGAAACTTAGGCAAGTCGATTCTGACAACAGTATTAAATTTTTTATTATCCTTTAATAGATGCTCAATATCTGTCAAATAGTTGTCTATTAAGTCAGTTAAAATGGCTTTTTCGAGGATTACATAGCCATTTTTTCGCCAAAAATTTAGCTTTTCGGCCATGTCATAATTTAGCTCACCTGCTATCGGTTCAAAACCTTTCAGGCCCTCGCTTATATTTGCCTCTGGGCGATCAATCCATGGTAAGGTACCGACATCAAAGTTTTTTGGTGCAAAAAACTTATCTTTGATGTCTAAATACGTGGGGTGTAAAAAATCTTTAATTTGTTTTAGCATGGTATTTGATTTTTTAAAGCACAAACATATAAAATAAACTTTGATTATATATTTAGCCGATT
>JAYVJH010000058.1:0-2780 GCA_043769455.1 Runella sp.
ACGACAACTATTTTCCAGAATTAGAAGCTGCCGCCGAGCGTTGTGCAACACACATTGGCCAGTCGCTTACGGCCAGCAATATTGAGCAAATTTTGGCACAACAATACGGCTATCATTTTGAAACTTTCGACGAAAGCACCCAGCCAGATTTGACTTCGATTAGGTCGTATTTTAGACCACAAAAAAACAATACGCTATCTATCAATCAGCGTTTGAGTACCGAGCAACGCACTTTTACGTTGGCTCGTGAGTTGGGTTATCAGTTTTTGGGATTAACAGACCGTTCGCTGGTATCGTCAGTTATCGAAGCGCAGTCGTTCGACCAAGTGCTTAACAATTTCAAAGCGTCTTATTTTGCGGGGGCCTTACTTATGCCTCAGGCGGTGTTGGTACCCCAACTCACCTACTTTTTTGGACAATCGCAATGGCAGCCTGCTACTTTTATGCAGATGCTGGGGCAGTTTCAGGTTACGCCCGAGATGTTTATGCAACGAGTGAGCCATATCACAACTCACTTTTTTGGGATTACCAACCAGTTTTTTATGCGTTTCAATCATTCATCTGGCCAAAATCGATTTCTGAAAGTGCGAGAGATGCGGCTCTCAGACGTACACCGTCCACCAAGTACTATCAGCGAGCATTACTGTCGTAGATGGGTTTCGATGGAAATTTTACGAGAGTTAGACACCGTTCAGCAAAAAAATACATGGAACGGTTCGGCCATTTTAAGAGCGCAAATAGCCGAATTTATCGAAACCAAAGACCAATACCTCGTAATAGCATTGGCCCGAAACTCACCACCAGTCGCCAATCTCAACAGTAGTATATCGCTGGGTTTTAAAATTGACGATCAACTCAAAAAAGTAGTACACTTCTTAAATGACCAATCTATCAATCAGCAACAAGTGAGCGAAACCTGCGAGCGTTGTGCGCTAACAGATTGCGCTGTACGTGCCGTACCAGCCAGTATTTATAACCGATACGAATCATTAGACAAACTCAAAAAAGCAGTTAGCTTGGCTTTGGAATAGATTTTCAGAGGGCGTTATTTAGTAGATAACTATTTTATCATTGTCCAAAGTGCATTTTTACTTTATGTAACGCCGACCCCACCACTTGGTGCATATCATAATAACGGTATTCGGCCAAACGACCACCAAACAATACATTCTGAGATTCTTGCTCGGCTAAGGCACGATATTCTTTAAAAATACGGTCATTTTTATCGTCATTGACAGGATAATAAGGCTCTGCCCCTACCGCCCACTCTTGCGGATACTCGTGTGTGATGACGGTTTTGGACTGTGTGCCAAACTCAAAATGTTTATGCTCAATAATACGAGTAAAAGGTGTTTCGGCATCGGTATAATTGACAACGGCATTGCCCTGAAAGTTCTGAACGTCAAGTAGTTGATTGTCAAAACGAAGACTACGATATTCTAAATATCCCAATTTAAAATCAAAATATTCGTCAATTTTTCCAGTATAAACTATTTGCGTTGCCAATGAGTCCAACTCTGCTCTGTCTGTAAAATAATCTATACCAAGTCGTACTTCTGAGCCAGCAAGTAACCCTTCGGTCAGCTTGTTGTAGCCCCCCATTGGTATTCCTTGATAACGGTCATTAAAATAATTGTTGTCATAAGTAAACCGAACAGGTAATCGTTTGATAATAAAAGCAGGTAAGTCAGTGGCCTTACGTCCCCATTGTTTTTCGGTATATCCTTTTATTAGTTTCTGATAAATATCTGTACCAACCAACGAAATCGCTTGTTCTTCTAAGTTTCGAGGCTCAGTAATATTCAAATCTGCAATTTGTTCTTGAATTTTGGCTTGCGCCTCGGCAGGGGTTTTTACCTTCCAGAGTTGGTAAAAGGTATTCATATTAAATGGCAAATTGAAGAGTTCGCCGTAATAATTGGCAACTGGCGAGTTGGTGTAGCGATTGAACTCTACAAACGAATTGACATAATCCCAGATAGGCTTATCGTTGGTATGAAAAATATGTGCGCCATATTGATGCACATTGATACCCTCAACGTTTTCACAATAAGTATTGCCTCCAATATGCTTTCGGCGGTCTATTACCAAACATTTTTTGCCTCTTTGAGTAGCTTCGTGGGCAAAAACAGCCCCAAAAAGCCCCGCCCCAACTATTAAGTAATCGTATTTCATGGATAATTAGAAATTATTGAACAATAGAATGATTGAGTTATTGGCTAATTTATTCTATCATTCAATAATTCTATCATTCTGTTTTTTTAGAGTCTCCAATAAGTAAGGCTATCGTCATTGTTTTCGTACATACTTTTCAAGTCCATCAGTATGGGGTCTGTTCCCATCATGGCCTTAAAGTCGTTCATTGTCAATGCTTTATAATCGTCATGACCAACAGCCACAACAACGGCATCATAGTCGGCATCGGCAGTTTGTCTAATCGACAGCCCGTATTCGTGCATCACCTCATCGTGCGAAGCAAAGGCATCAACAATATGAACATCAACCGAAAACTGCATCAACTCTTTAATCAAATCAGCTACTTTGGAGTTTCTGATGTCCGACACATTTTCTTTGAAAGTTATACCCATCACCAGCACTTTGGTACTCTGGGGGCTTTTACCTTTCTGAATCAATATCTGAACCAAACGCTTGGCAATAAAGGCCGGCATACTGTCGTTAATGCGGCGGCCTGAGTTAATGACCTGTGGGTCGATGCCTAACTGATGCGATTTATGAATGAGGTAGTACGGGTCCACACCAATACAATGCCCACCCACGAG